>JAQGMN010000260.1 GCA_028292345.1 Polaromonas sp.
GCGCGGTGGCGCTGTCGATGCTCATCAGCCCGCTGCTGCTGGTGGCCATCGACAAGCTGCTGCTGCCGCGCTACGCCAATGGCAACAAAACCAGGCTGGAAGAAATCTCGGAGCCGCAGGAAGCGCCGGTCATCATTGCCGGCTTTGGCCGCTATGGCCAGATTGTCGGCCGCATGCTGCTGGCGCAGGGCATTTCGGCCACGGTGCTCGACCATGACGCCGACATGATCGAAACCATCCGCGCCTTCGGCTACCGCGTGTTCTACGGCGACGCCACGCGGCTGGACCTGCTGCGCACGGCGGGCGCGGCCAAGGCCAAAATCCTGGTGCTGTCGGTCGATGACGTGGAGCAGTCGCTGAAGATCGTCGATCTGGTCAAGGAGAATTTTCCGCAGCTGGAGATTGTCGCCAGGGCCCGGGATGTGCCGCACTGGAACGCGCTGCGCGACCGGGGCGTGATGCGCGTCGAGCGCGAGCTGTTCGACTCCAGCCTGCGCAGCGCCCGCAACGTGCTGGAGCTGCTGGGCCAGCCGGTCGATGCCGCGCAGCAGGCCGCCGAACGGTTCCGCCAGCACAACCTGGCGCTGTTCGAGCAGATGTACCCGCACCGCAACAACCGCGAAAAAGTCATCGCCGTGGCCAGGCAGGGACGGCTGCAGCTGGAAGCGCAGATGAGGCAGGAGCGCGAGTCGCTGGCGCAGCAGGCCCGGGACGCGCAGGGCTGAAACAGTGACCAAATAGTGGTTTGCGCAATACTGGCAGGCGCAAACAGCTATTATTTGCATAGCAACCTGACCACACGCTGCTGCTGCCCCGCTGAAAAACCTGAAGGATTCGCCCGTGACGCACCCTGCCCCGACCCTCCTGACCGCCGCCGAGACGGCGCTTGCCTTGCCCTACCCGGCGCTGGCACGCGAGATCGAGGCCCTGCTGCGCGACCCGGCGGTGGTGGTTCCGGCGCGCATCGTGCAGGCGCTGCCGGGCGGCGGCAGCCTGTTCGTGATGCCCGCGGCCGATGCCCGCGTCGCCATCACCAAGCTCATCACCTTCACGCCGGACAACGCCGGGCGCGGCCTGCCCAGCATCCAGGGCGACATCGTGGTGTTCGACGTGGCCACCGGCCGACGCCTGGCGATTCTGGACGGGCCGACCGTGACCGCGCGCCGCACGGCGGCCGTGTCGCTGCTGGCCGCCCGCAAGCTGGCCAGGCGCACCGACGGACCCCTGCTGATCGTCGGGGCGGGCGTGCAGGGCCGCGCCCACCTGGAGGCCTTCCACGCCGGCCTGGGCCTGCGGGAAGTCTGGGTCGCTTCGCGCAACCCGGCCAGTGCCGATGCGCTGGTGCGCCATGCGCAGTCGCTGGGCCTGCGCGCCCGCCGGGTCGATGACGCCGACGCCGCACTGGCCGACTGCCCGCTGGTCGTCAGCACCACGCCGGCGCAGCAGGTGGTCTTGCGCGCCATGCCGGCGCTTGACGCGTTTGTCGCGGCCGTGGGCGCCTTCACGCCCGCCATGGTGGAGTGGGACGCCGCGATTTGCCGCCGGCTGGCGGCCGAAGGCACGCTGGTGGTCGATACCCGCGACGCCGACCATGAAGCCGGCGACCTGCTGCAGGCGGGCATCGACGTGACGGCATTGCCGACGCTGGCCGATGTGGTGCGCGACACCGCGGCCTGGGCCGGCCAGGCCCCGCGCCTTGCCAGCGGCCCGGTGTTCTTCAAAAGCTGCGGCTGGGGCGGCTGGGACCTGGCCGCTGCGCGCTGCATGGTCCGCCCGGCCCCATAAATCCTTCAAACACTGATCCGGACTGATGCAGGCTGAACGGTGCGCTGCTCCAGGCGCGCCGCCGAACGCCGGGAATGTCGGATTGCGCCTGACGCTTCATTCCGGAAATAATAGCCAAAACACCTTCCTGCGCAACATGGTCGTGCACCAGCAGCTATTTAATTTATAGCATTCAAGCCAGCCCGTCCCACAGCAATTTGACGCCCGTCAGGAACATGCCGCCGTAAAGAAGGCGGTAAAACCAGACCGGGCTGATGGTCCGGGCCAGGCGCACGCCCACCCACACGCCGATGGGCGCCAGCGGCAGCAGCACCAGCGAGGTCGCCATGTTGCGCCAGTCCAGCAGGCCGAGCCAGGCGTAGGGCACCCATTTCGACAGGTTGATGACAAAAAAGAAGAACGCCATGGTGGCGGTGTACTTGACCGGGCTCAGGCGCAGCGGAATCACATACGCGCTGATCGGCGGGCCGCCGGCATGGGCCACGAAGCTGGTGAAGCCCGAGGTCATGGTCAGCAGCGCGCCCAGCCACCGGGGCGGCGGCGGGCTGTCGGGGCGGGGCGGAAACAGCAGGCGCTGCGCCAGGAACAGCAGCGTGAAACCGCCGACGATGGCCGCGACCGTGTGCGCATCGAGCGCCCGGAACAGCAGCGCGCCCGCCACCGTTCCCATTAGGCCGAAGGGCACGAGGAACTTCAGGAATGCAAAGTCGAAATCCTTGCGGAACGCGGCCATGCCCAGCAGGTCCATCAGCAGCAGCAAGGGCATGAGGATGGCGGCGGCCTCGGGCACCGTGACGGCCAGCGCCATCATCGGCACGGCCAGCGAGCCGAAGCCGGCGCCAAAGCCGCTCTTGCTGACGCCCAGCAGCAGCACGGCGGGAACGGCGACGGCATAGAAGTAAGGATCGGTGATCAGGGGAAAGTCCACGGCAGCAAGTCTTTCTGGCCTGCACCGGGTGGCTAGGCGGAAGTAGGTGAAGAAAAAATCTGCGCCATGTTACCTGTCGGCTTGCCTTGGGAAAGGGCTGCCTTACCGGCACGGGACAATAGCCGCATGCTTGTTGACATTCAATCCTGGGGAGAACCGCTGCGCCTGCTGGTCGAGCTGGCGGGGACGACCGCTTTTGCCCTGTCCGGCCTGCTGGAGGCCGCGCGCAAACGGCTCGATGCGGTCGGCGTCTGCGTGGTCGCCTTTCTGACGGCGTTTGGCGGCGGTACGCTGCGCGACCTGCTGCTGGACCGGCGGCCGTTTTTCTGGGTCCAGCATGTGGAACTGCTCTGGGGCGTGATGGCGCTGTGCGTGCTCGCCATGCTGTTCTTGCGCCAGCAGCATTTCAAGGTGACTGAAAAGGCCATTCAATGGCCCGATGCGCTGGGGCTGGGGCTGTTCACGGCCAGCGGCGTTCACCTGGCGCTGGTCGATGGAATGCCGCTGCTGGTGTCCGTGCTGCTGGGTCTGACCACCGGCGTGTTCGGCGGCGTGCTGCGCGACATGGTCTGCAATGAAGTGCCCACGGCATTCCGTGACCACCGGCCCTATGCCGTCTGCGCATTTGCCGGCGGCTGGGTGTACGCAGGGCTTTGGCTGCTGGACGCGCCGGGCTGGATGGCGCTGATGGCGTGCGTGGTCACCACGGCCGGGTTTCGCCTCGTGGCGCTGTGGCGCAACTGGGCACTGCCGGCCTGGCGGGTGTGACGGAATCAGGTCCAAGGTCCGGCCAAGCCAGTCTCACGGCGCGGTGCTCAATCCGTCAACGCGCAGCCGCTTGCAGCGGATCGGCTTCAGGATTTGCGCGATCCCATCACCAGCACGATGGCGCCCAGGGCAATGGCGCCCAGGCTCAGCCACTGGGGAATGTTCACCGCCTTCTTTTCGGTGACGGTCAGCTCCATGGGGCCGATCTTGGCGGCGGTCGTGTCCTGGGTGAAGCTGAATCCGCCGGTGAAAAAACCGGCCAGGCCGGCCACGATCAAAATAAGGCCTGCAATGCGCGCTGTGTTCATCGAAATTTCCTTGCCGGGTTGGGGGATGGGTAGGCGGCGCTGACCGGAATCGCGCCGCATTGCCGGTAATGTACGACTTTTACATTCAGTGTCAGCCATGCGGGTAGCCATGCCGGACGACAAAACGCCGTGAAAACACCACCGCCGCAACGGGGAAACCCGTGCGTGATAGGCTCTCGCCCATGTTCACGCCCTCCCAAGCCGACGTCCGCCGGTTTTTTTGCTCTGTTTATGCCAAGGCCCTTACCCGGCAACCGCTGGAAGCTATAGAAACCATAGCAAGCCAGTGGATTGACGAGCATCCCGAATGGCATGCCGACTTCCAGAACATGGAAGCTGCGCTAGAAAAGGCCTATGGCGTGGACGACGGCCACACCAATCCCTTCCTGCACCTGTCGATGCACCTGTCCATTAGCGAGCAGTGCTCGATTGATCAGCCGCGCGGCATCCGCCAGGCCGTTGAGCTGCTCACTGCGCGGCGAAATTCGCTGCACGACGCGCACCATGAGGCCATGGAGTGCCTGGGCCGGATGGTCTGGGAAAGCCAGCGCTCAGGCCGGCAGCCCGATGGCGCGGCGTATATCGAATGCGTACAGCGCCAGGCGACGCGCGACTGACGTCTAGCCGGCACCGGGCCAGGCGGGTCATCGATCACCCACAAAAAAAGCCGCTTGTTCAGCGGCTTTTTACTTGCATTTGGGGCTGTGCTTCGCAGATCAGCGAAAGCGGCTTTCCGACACCACCTTGAGTTCGCCCGGCACGCTGGCCAGGTAGTTGGCCATGGCCTTGAGTTCGGCATTGGTGTACTGCTTGGCCATGGCGCCCATGATCGGATGGGCGCGGCCGACCTTGGCGTTGGCATTGGCGCCGTTGTCTGCCTTGTAGGCCTTCAGCGCCACGAACAGGTAGTCGGCATGCTGGCCGGCAATCTTGGGATAGGAGGGATCGATGGGCTTGTTGTAATTCGCGCCGTGGCAGGAGGCGCAATTGGCCTTGTTCAGCAGCGCCTGAACTTCGGTGCTGGGCTCTTTGGCGGGCTTGTCGGGCAACTGGGTGTCGGCTACAAGGCCATGCCCGCTGTAATAGGCCGAGAGGTCGGCAATGTCCTGGTCCGTCAGGGTGGCGGAAATGCTGCGCATGGTCGGATGCTTGCGCTCGCCTTTTTTGTAGGCATGCAGCGAAGCAGCAATGTAGCTGGCGCTTTGGCCCGAGATCATGGGGACCTTGTACACCTCGGGAAAGGAGGACTGGTAGCCCTTGATGCCGTGGCAGCCAATGCACATCGCATTCTTGGTCTGGCCGGCACTGGCATCGCCCTTGATGTCCTGGGCAAAGCTTGCGACCGTCACTGAAGAGAGGGCCAGGGCAACTATCGAGGTGAACAGCTTATTCATTTTGCGCGCACAATCCGGTGAAAAATCATCGTTTAAACAACGCTGGATTATATCTGGGCCTGCCCGAACCCGGTCCGTTGCCGATAATCCCAGCGATCACCCCATCCATGTCAATACGTTCATTCCAAAAACCATGAAATTTCAAGGCTCAAAAAACTACGTTGCCACGCCGGACCTGATGCTGGCGGTGAATGCCGCATCGACGCTGACCCGGCCGCTGCTGGTCAAGGGCGAGCCGGGCACGGGCAAGACCATGCTGGCCGAGGAAGTGGCCCAGGCCCTGGATCTCCCGCTGCTCCAGTGGCACATCAAGTCCACCACCAAGGCGCAGCAGGGGCTGTATGAATACGATGCCGTTTCGCGCCTGCGCGATTCGCAGCTCGGCGATGAAAAGGTCAAGGACATCCACAACTACATCGTCAAGGGCGTGCTGTGGCAGGCCTTCACCGCGGACCAGCCGGTGGCCCTGCTGATCGATGAAATCGACAAGGCCGACATCGAGTTCCCGAACGACCTGCTGCGCGAAATCGACCGCATGGAGTTTTACGTCTACGAGACGCGGGAACTGATCAAGGCCAAACACCGGCCGCTGGTGTTCATCACCTCGAACAATGAAAAGGAGTTGCCGGACGCCTTCCTGCGCCGCTGCTTTTTTCACTACATCAAGTTCCCCGATGCCGAGACCATGAAGCAGATCGTGGACGTGCATTTCCCGACGCTCAAGAAGGAACTGCTGGCCGCCGCGATGAAAACGTTCTACGACGTGCGCAACCTGCCCGGCCTGAAAAAGAAACCGTCCACCAGCGAACTGCTCGACTGGCTCAAGCTGCTGGTGGCCGAAGACATTCCGCTGGAAGCGCTGCAAAGCAGCGACCAGAAGGTGGCGGTGCCGCCGCTCGTCGGCGCGCTGCTCAAGAACGAACAGGACGTCACACTGTTCGAAAAACTGGTGTTCATGCAGCGCAACAACCGTTGACCGTGAAAGCACCGGCATGAAGCAGCGACATTTGTGGATAGAGGGCGTGTCGGACGCCACCGGCTTCCTGGGCGGCGCGCTGCTTGGGTTCGGGGCGGGGCACCTGCTGGGCCTGGACATTTTTGCGCCGGGCTACGGCAACAGTACCATTGGCGCCATCGTGCTGGTCGGGCTGGGCGGCGGCCTGGGTCTTCAGCTGGCGCGGCGCTGGCGTGGCACCCTGGCGCAAAAGCGCAATGAAGGCCCATGAATCCGCCGGGCCTGGCAATTTCTGTCCTCTGCCTGGGGAATGAGCCTTGTTCAGGAATCAGGTAGCCGCCCAGCACAACCACCGCCAAGCGAAAGGACGCGAACGAGATGCGATTCATTGAACCCGTCACCCTGACCGGACGGCAGTGGGTGGTCCTGGAGCCACTGGAAAGCCGGCATGAGCCCGAACTGCTCGATGCGGCCAGGGACGGCGAACTCTGGAAGCTCTGGTACACCGCCATTGCCAGTCCGGACGCCGTGATCAGCTACATGGACGACGCCCTGAAAATGCGCGACGAGTCCGGCGCCATGCCCTTCATCGTGCGCCGAAAATCGGACGGAAAAATCGTCGGATCCACCCGCTTCTTCAATGTGGACCCCAAGAACCGCCGGCTGGAAATTGGCCACACCTGGTACAGCAAAAGCGTTCAGAGAACCGGATTGAACACCGAGGCCAAGCTGCTGCTGCTCAAGCATGCCTTTGAAAAGCTGAACTGCATTGCAGTCGAATTTCGCACCCACTGGTTCAACTTCGACAGCCGGGCGGCCATTGCCCGCCTGGGCGCCAGGCAGGACGGCGTGCTGCGCAACCACCAGGTCTCGCCCAACGGCACGCTGCGCGACACGGTGGTGTTCAGCATCATTGCCAGCGAATGGCCGACCGTGAAGGCGCACCTGGAATACCAGAGCGGCAAGCCGCGCTGACTTTTATACATTCCACTTGCAATATACAATTTGTATATTGCAAATCAGGAGCCCAAATTATGACAACAGCTTCCGTATTCATGTCGGGCAACAGCCAGGCAGTGCGTCTGCCCAAGCAGTTTCAACTCCAATCCAGGCGCGTGCATATCGAGCGGCGGGGCGATGAGATCGTTTTAAGGGAACTGCCGCAGACGATGGCGGAATTCATCGCCAAGCTGCCCGTGATCACGGATTGGCCAGACGCAGGCGATGAAGGCGCAGCCGAACCCATTCAAGCTTGGTAAGCCGGTCATGGCGAACCCGCCCGAACGCTATCTGATTGACACCAATATCTGGAGCGCCCTGATACGCCGCTCCAGCCCGACGCTGGTCGAGCGTTTCAACAGCCTGGAGTTCAGCCAGGTTTTTCTCTCGCCTATTGTTTTGGGCGAACTTCAGGTTGGCTACCACAAGGGAGACCAAACGCCCAAACGGCGACAGGTGATTGAGCACATAACCACCAACTCGCAACTACTTACTCTTGATGGCGGCGTTTCCATAGCGTATGGACAGCTTCGTGCAAGACTTGAACAAGCACGCACGCCCATCGGACCCAACGACACTTGGATTGCCGCAGAAGCGCTGCACCACAAGCTGGTGCTGGTGACGGACAACACGCGGGAGTTTGCGCGGGTTCCGAAATTGAAGATCGAAAATTGGATATCACACCATGCTGATTGATTTTTTCTACACCCTGCGTTCGGCCAGGCTGCCGGTGTCGGTCAAGGAATTCCTGATGCTGCTCGAAGCGCTGCAGGCCGGCGTGGTCGGCCCCCACAGCGGCAAGGCCGACGGACCCGATGGCGAGATCACCGAGGGCGCGTACAAGATCGACGACTTCTATTACCTGAGCCGCACCGTGCTGGTGAAGGACGAAAAGCACTATGACAAGTTCGACCGCGCCTTCGCCAGCTACTTCAAGGGCGTGGAGACGGTGGCGGATTTCAGCAAGGACATGCCGCTCGAATGGCTGCGCAAGAACCTGGAGCTTGAACTCAGCCCCGAGGACAAGGCGAAGATCGAAAAAATGGGCTGGGACGAGCTCATGGAAACGCTGAAAAAGCGTTTCGAGGAGCAGAAAGAGCGCCATGAAGGCGGCAGCAAGTGGATTGGCACCGGAGGCACCTCGCCGTTTGGTGCCAATGGCTTCAATCCGCAGGGCATCCGCATCGGCCAGGAAAAAAGCCGCAACCGCAGCGCGGTGAAAGTCTGGGACCAGCGGGCCTACAAGGATTACGACGACACGCAGGAACTCGGCACACGCAACATCAAGGTCGCGCTGCGCCGCCTGCGCAAGTTTGCCCGCCAGGGGAACCAGGAGGAACTCGACCTGGCAGACACCATCCGCTCGACCGCAGCCAATGCCGGCTGGCTGGACATCAAGATGGTGCCCGAGCGCCACAACAACGTGAAGGTGCTGCTGCTGATGGACGTGGGCGGCACCATGGACGACCACATCCACCGGGTCGAGGAAATGTTCTCCGCCGTCAAGGCCGAATTCAAGCACCTGGAGTTCTATTACTTCCACAACTGCGTCTATGACTTCATGTGGAAGAACAACCGCCGCCGCTTTGCCGAGAAGTTTCCGACCTGGGACATCATCCGCAAGTACAACAAGGACTACAAGCTGATCTTTGTCGGCGACGCGACCATGAGCCCCTACGAGATACTGCAGGCCGGCGGCAGCGTCGAATACAACAACGAGGAGGCCGGCGCCGAATGGCTGCAGCGGCTGACCAATGCCTTTCCCAAGTTCGCCTGGATCAACCCGGAGCCGCAGGGCGTGTGGCAGTACCGCCAGAGCATCAGCGTCATCCAGCAGCTGATGGGCCAGCGCATGTATCCCCTGACCCTCAAAGGGCTTGAGGAAGCCATCCGGCTGCTCTCCAAATAATGCCCAAGTAAACTCGCGCCCGTGACCCATTTCAGCCCCCACTGCGCGCGCAAGGCCGCCAGGGCGATGCCAGGACCCTCCCGCCTTGCCCTTGTTTCGCTTGCCCTTACGGCCCTGGTCTCAGGGCCTGCCGTCCGGGCGCAAACTGCAGCACCCGCAGGATCCGCCAGCACGTCCATGTCTTCCGGTTCAACACCGCCATCGAACGTTCAGCAGACCGCTCCTCCGCCCACGCCGCCTCCGGAAAATATCGCGCCTGTCGACACGCCGCAAGGCTCCGTCGGCCCGACCGGCGCCGCGTCTGAAGTCACGGCATTTGACATCACGGTTCGCGCGCCGCCGGCTGTGCGCGAAATGCTGGAAAAGCACCTGGAACTGCAGCGCTACCGCGCCGTGACCGATCTGGAGGAAGCCGAACTCGAGCGCCTGATGCTGTTGGCCGAGCGCAATGTGCGCAACCTGGTCGGCACGCTGGGGTTTTTCAGCCCCGACATCCGGATCACCCGCGAAGGCGGCGTCAATGAACGGCCGGTCATCGTGGTCACGGTCGAGCCGGGGCCAGCCACGACCGTCGGCCCGGTGGCCATGACCTTTGCCGGCGACATTGCCGGCTCGAAGGACAGCGACGCCATGGCGCAACGCAGCGACATCGAACGCGACTGGCTTCTGTCGACCGGCCTGCCCTTTACCCAGGACGCCTGGAGCAGCGCCAAGACCCAGGCATTGCGCCAGCTGGTGGCCCGACGCTACCCCGCCGGCCGGCTGGCCGGCAGCTTGGCCGATGTGGACGCACCCAGTCACACCGCCAGCCTGCGGGTGGACCTCGATTCTGGCCCCTTGTACCGGCTCGGCCCCATGCAGGTCAGCGGCGTGGAGCGCTACGACCCGGTGCTGGTGCCGCGCCTGGCACGACTGAACCAGGGCGAGGTCTATGACCAGAGGAGGCTGGTCGAGGCGCAGCAGCGGCTGGCATCCAGCGGCTACTTTGATTCGGCCTATGTGTTCATCAACCCCGAGGACAATCCGCTGGCCGTTCCCGTGCAGGTGCAGGTGCGCGAAGCCAAGCTGCAAAAAGTCATTCTCGGCGTCGGCGTGACGACCGACAGCGGGCCGCGTGCATCGGTGGAACACACGCATCTCCGGGTGCCCGGCATTGGCTGGCGCGCCACGACCAAGCTCCAGCTGGAAAAGAAATCGCCCTTCGCCCAGACCGAATGGACATCCATTCCTGACGACGCGAACTGGCGCTGGGGCGTCCTGGGTCGTGTCGAACGCATCAATGACGACGAGTTGATCACCCAGGCGCAGCGCCTGCGATTTGGCCGTTCGCAAATCGGCGACCGGATTGACCGCAACATCTATCTGCAGTACGACCGGGCAAGCGTGAAGGGCGAAGGGCTTCTGGGCAATCCGGCGTCCGCTACCGGCGACGGCTCGGCGCTGACGGCCAATTACGTCTGGACCGGCCGCTACTTTGACAGCCTGCCTTTTCCCAGCCGGGGCTATGCGCTCGGCGTTGAACTGGGCGCGGGCACCACCCTGGGCCAGGACCGCCAGCCGTTTACCCGCACCGTGGGACGCTGGCTGGGAATCAAGCCCCTGGAAAGGGGCCGGATCGCGATGCGGGCAGAGGCCGGTGCGGTGCTGGCCAAGGACACAGTGAATATTCCGGCCACCCAGCTGTTTCGCACCGGCGGGGACAACACGGTACGCGGATACGGCTACCGGGACATCGGCATCGAACTGGCCAACGGCGTGATCGGCCCGGGCCGATACCTGGCCGTCGGCAGCGTCGAATGGCAGCGGCCCATCACGCTCAGGGGCCGGTCCAGCGAATTCGAGCACACGGTGTTCGTTGACGCCGGTGCGGTGGCCGACAAGCCGCAGGACTTGCGTCCCTCTTTCGGCATAGGCACCGGCGTGCGCTGGAGAAGCCCGATCGGACCGCTGCAGATTGACCTGGCTTACGGCCTGAAAGTCAAGCAGGCGCGCCTGCACATCAGCGTGGGCTTTGTTTTCTGATGGATGCCCCCGATAAAACCGAAGGCCAGCCAACCGCTGGCGCCAGGCCGGCGAGGCGATGGCTGAAGGCGGCTGGATGGACCGGGGCGGGCCTGGTGGCGCTGGCCGTTGGCGCGACGGGCGCGCTGTGGTGGTGGGCGGGCACCGAGGGCTCGCTGGCCAAGGGGCTGCGCTGGGTCGGCCAGTCCCAGCCGCTGACCTTCGGGCAGGCGACCGGCTCATTGCGGGCGGGCGGGCATATTGACCAGTTGCACTGGCAGCAGGACGGCATCACCGTCGATGCCCGCGACGTCAGCCTGGCCTGGCAGGCCTGGTCGCTGCTCCAGGGAACGCTCAAGCTCGACCGCATTGCCGCTGCCAGCGTTGAGGTCACTGACGTGCGCCCGCCCACGCCCATGCCGGCGACACCGCCCAACGCGCTGGGTCTTCCCTTGCGGATCGCGCTGGACGAATTCACGGTGGGCCAGTTCCAGTTTGCAGGCAAGACTGCCTTCACCGCTTCCGGAATTGCGGGCAGCTACCTCTACACCGGGCTGCAGCATCAGCTCGACCTGAAAAGCGTCACCGTCGCCAAGGGGCGTTACAGCGCAAAGGCGGCACTGACGGCGAGCAGTCCGCTGACGCTCGATGCCAGCCTGTCGGGCACGCTCGATGCAGCCTTTCCCAACAGTGCAGCCGTGCTGCCGCTGGCATTCCAGGCGACCGCCCAGGGCCCCCTGACCGAACTGCTGGTCAAGGCCGAACTGCAAATGACGGTCCCACCTGCCGTGGGTGAAAAAAAACCAAACCCGCAGCCCCAGGCAAGCGCGACCGCCCGCGTCATGCCGTGGGCGGCGCAGCCCCTGCCGCAAGCCGATGCGACATTCCGCGACCTTGACATCGCAGCGCTGTTGCCGGACATGCCGCAAACCCTGCTGACCGGCAGCGCCAGCGTTCGGCCGCTCGACACCAGCAGCCCTGCGGCGCCTTCTGCCGCCATGCAGGCCTGGACCCTGCAGCTGAAACTCGCCAACGCGCTGCCCGGCCCCTGGGACCAGCAGCGCCTGCCGCTGGAACAACTCGACACCCAGGGCGAATGGCGAAATGGCGCGGCCATGGTGCGCAGCCTCAGGGCGCAAATGGCGGGCGGCGAACTGCTGGCCAGTGGCGAATGGACCCAGGCGCCACCCGCAGGCGAAACCGCAGCAGCCGCCCCGGCAATGCCTGCGCAGTCCTGGAAACTCGATGCCACGCTCAGGCGCATCAACCCGGCCCAGTTGCACACCCAGCTGGCTCCCCTGCCACTGGACGGCAAGGCCGAAGCCAGCGGCCAGGGGGCCAACCTGCGGTTTGATGCCAGCGTCCGGGCCGTGACCGGCACGAACGCGGCCGGCAGCAGGCCAGCTCCCCGAACCCATTCCGGCCAGAACAATTTCCTGCAGCAACTGCGCCTGCGCGACGCCAGCGCCACCGGCACCTGGAACCCGCAGCAAGCGGGCGGCACGCTGGCGCTGTCGGCATTGCAGGTCCGCACCGACGATGCCGAACTGAAAGGCCAGCTCGAAGTCCAGCCCACGGCAAAAGCCGGTCAGGGCATGCTCGACCTGAATGCCCCTGGGCTGAGCGCCGGCTTCAAGGGTGCCTTGCGGCCCACCAGCGGAGACGGCGAATTGCAGTTGCGGGCTGGCAACGCAGCGCAGGCCTTGGGCTGGCTTCAAAAACTTCCCGGCATGCCGGCCGCGGCCTTGAACGCTTCGGCCAGCGGCAACGCCGGGCTTCAGGCCCGATGGCAAGGCGGCTGGCAAAATCCGGCCGTGCAGGCGACGCTGGACGTGCCTTCGCTGGACTGGATCGCGGCCACACCCAAGCCGGTGGCAAGAGCCGGCGCCGCGCCAGCAGCGCCTGCTGCGGCAAGCCCGAAACTGCTGAAAATACGTGCAGTACAGGCCACGCTGGCAGGCCGCCTGAGCCAGGCGCAACTGGACGCGCAGGGCCGCGTCGAAATCGACCAGAGCCGTTTCGCGCTGCAATTGGCAGGTGAAGGGGGCCGCATGCAGGCGGCAGGCAATGCCAGTGCAGCATTTAGCGGGATGCCGTGGCAAGCGGTGATCAGGCAACTGAGCCTGAGCGTTGAACAACCCGCCCTGGGGGCCGGTGCCTGGCGGCTCGCAACACGCAGTCCGCTGCCGCTCAAATGGACGACGACGCGCAACGGCGGGGCTTTTGAAGCCGGCGCTGGCGAAGCGGTCCTGACGGCACCCGCCAGCAATGCATCCACCGCAGCCCCGTCCCAGGCCACGCTGTCGTGGCAGCCGGTGCGCTGGCGCCCCGGCGAACTCGTGACTGCGGGAAAAATCACCGGCCTGCCGATTGCCTGGGCCGAATTGTTCGCCGGTCCGCAAATGAAGGGCGCTGGCCTGGGCGGCAGCCTGGTGTTTGACGGCCAATGGGACGCCGTGCTCGGCAACACGCTGCAACTCAAGGCCAGCCTGGCGCGCAGCAGTGGCGACATCACCGTGCAGGCCGAAGGTATGCAAGGCAATTCGGCCCGCGTCGCGGCCGGCATCAGGCAAGCCCGCTTTTCGCTGGAGACCGCAGGTGACGCCTTGAGCCTGGCGCTGGTCTGGGACAGCGAGCGCGCCGGCACGGCCAGCGGCCATCTCAGGACAAGGCTGGTTCGCGCTGCCGACGGGCAAGGCGCCGTCGGCGGATGGCTCTGGCCCGAGGATGCGCCCCTGGGCGGCCAGCTTCGGGCGCAACTGCCGCGCATCGGCGTCTGGTCGCTGCTGGCGCCGCCTGGCTGGCGCTTGCGCGGCTCGCTCGGGGCCGACATAGCCATCAGCGGAACGCGTGCAGCCCCCAGCCTGGCAGGCGATTTGCAGGCCAATGACCTGGCGCTGCGTTCGGTCGTCGATGGCATCGAGTTCGGCAAGGGCCGCCTGCGTGCCCGGCTGGACGGCACCCGGATGCGCATCGACGAGTTCACCCTTCAGGGCGCAGGCGAAAAAGACACCGGCGGCCGCCTGACGGCCCAGGGAGAAGCGGGCTGGATCGGCGGGAAGCCGCAGGTTCAGCTTGACGCCAAATTGCAGCGGCTGCGCGCCAGCATCCGCACCGACCGTCAACTGACGGTGTCGGGTGATGTCCAGGCCAGCCTCAAGGGCAACGAGGCCGAACTCACGGGCAAGCTCCTCATCGACCAGGCACGCATCCTGCTGCCTGAAGAAGGCACGCCGCAACTGGGCGACGATGTGGTGGTGCGTACCGCCAGCGGTGCGGCGGCAGGCCAGAAGGCGCCCGAGAAAACCAGCACCGAAACGGCCGACAAGGCGGCACGCCCGCTCAAGCTGGCCGTCGAGATCGACCTGGGACGCGATTTCCAGATTCAGGGCAAGGGCATTGACACGCGGATCCGGGGCACGCTGGCACTCAGCGGCAACTCGCTGACCGATCCGCGCCTGCTGGGCACGGTCAGGACGGCCGGCGGGCAGTACCGCGCCTATGGCCAGCGCCTCGATGTCGAACAGGGCCTGATCCGCTTCACCGGGGCCATTGACAACCCGACGCTCGACATCCTGGCCGTGCGCCCCAACCTGACACAGCGCGTTGGCGTGCAAATCACCGGGACGGCCCTGCTGCCCAGCGTTCGGCTGTATGCGCAACCCGAACTGCCGGACGCTGAAAAGCTGTCGTGGCTGGTCGTGGGCCGGGCATCGGCCTCGGGCGGCGCAGAGGCAGCCTTGCTGCAACAGGCTGCGCTTGCGCTGCTGGGGAGCAAGAGCGGGGGGATGTCCGGCGGTCTGGCCGCGTCGCTGGGTCTGGACGAGTTGTCGTTCCGTGGCGCGTCGAGCAATGCGGACGGCACGGCCTCCGGCGGCGCCGTCACGCTGGGCAAGCGCTTTTCACGAAATTTTTACGCAGCGTACGAACGCAGCATTTCGGGCGCACTCGGAACGCTGTTTGTTTTTTACGATCTTTCGCAACGTTTCACCATCCGCGCCCAGGCGGGCCAGCAAAGCGCGGTGGACCTGATCTTCACCATCCCCTACGACTGAATTCATAAGAGCCGGCTTTCATCAATGCCCGTTCAGCGAATACAATTCCGTCTCTTCGCCACTTGCCAAGACGTGTCGCCATAGTTCAACGGATAGAACGAGTGCCTCCTAAGCGCTAGATACAGGTTCGATTCCTGTTGGTGACACCAATCGACCACATCAGACCGTTGATTTCACCGAAGAAATCTGGTCGGGGTGAGAGGATTCGAACCTCCGGTCTCTACGTCCCGAACGTAGCGCTTTACCAGACTAAGCTACACCCCGACTGGCCTTGACCCTCAGGAGCGCCTCACCAGCAATTGGGA
>JAQGMN010000272.1 GCA_028292345.1 Polaromonas sp.
AGGCCAGGCTGGCGAGCTGCCTGGTCAATCCGCGCGCCGGGCATGAAACCGAACTCGTCATCCGCATCGCCCCGGCCAGAAAGCGCCTGGCGGTGGTCGGCGCCGGCCCCGCCGGCCTGGCAGCCGCCACCACGCTGGCCGGGCGCGGCCACGACGTGACGCTGTTCGACGCCGCCGGCCAGATCGGCGGCCAGTTCAACCTGGCCCGGCGCGTGCCCGGCAAGGAAGAGTTTGCCGAAACCCTGCGCTACTTCGGCCGCCGGATTGAGCAAACCGGCGTCACGCTGCGGCTGAACACCCGCGTGGAAGCGGCCGATCTGGTTCTGGAGCGCTTCGACGAGGTCGTCCTGGCCACCGGCGTCACGCCGCGCAACCCGCGCATCCCGGGCCAGGCGCATCCCCGGGTGCTGAGCTACATCGACGTGCTGCTGGGCCGCCAGGTGGTCGGCGAGCGGGTGGCGCTGATCGGCGCGGGCGGCATCGGCTTTGACGTCGCCGAGTTCCTGGTGACACCGGCAGGCCATTCGACGGCGCTGGACCTGCCCGCCTGGCTCGCCGAATGGGGCGTGGCCGACCCCGGCAGCGTGCGCGGCGGCGTGGTGCGTCCGCAGATCACGCCGCCGGCGCGCCAGGTCACGCTGCTGCAGCGCAAGGCCGGCAAGATGGGCGCCGGCCTGGGCAAGACCACCGGCTGGATCCACCGCGCCGCGCTGAAGATGAAAAATGTCGAAATGCGCTCGGGCGTGAACTATGAACGCATCGGCGACCATGGCGACGGCGTCGGCCTGTTCATCACGCATGGCCCCCGACGCGAAAACGGCGACGTGATCGAAGTGGACCACATTGTTTTGTGCGCCGGCCAGGAGCCGCTGCGCGAGCTGCTGGAGCCGCTGCGCGCCGCCGGCATGAAGACGCACCTGATCGGCGGCGCCGACGAGGCCGGCGAACTCGACGCCAAACGGGCAATTGACCAGGGAACGCGGCTGGCGGCGTCGCTGTAGACCACCGGATGCACCTGAACGCATGGCATTGAAAAAAAGCGGACGGCGCCATTCGGCTCATCACTCTTGCCGTTGCCGACGGCTTCAGCGCGTAACAAGATTTACCTGTTTGATGAAACTTTCGGCCTGTTGAAATACGGGCATGCCGTGCCTGCCGGTTTAGAGTGAAGCCACAGCCCACCTGCACCAGCCGCGGACAGCGAGCGGCTTTCCCGCCGATGGTCTGCCGGAGTCATCGGGACAACATCGGGAAGGCAGCATGGAACTGCTTCAGCGGCTCAAGGAATCGATTGCCTGGCTGGGCGGCGCGCTGGCCGCGCTGACGGCCATCTGCTATGCCACCGGCTACTACGCGTTTCATGCGCACCTGACGATGCTCGGGCTCGGGCGGGTGGTGGATTTCAAGCACGAGGACATGCTGCTCGAAGGCGCGCGTTTTTTCTTTTCGGTCGCGGCCCACTTGCTGCAAATGGTGCTGGCGATAGGCGCCGGCGGCGTCAGCGTGCTGGTGCTGCTGGCCTTTCTTGGCGAAATCGGACCGCTTGCCCGGCGCGCGCGCCGGGCTGGGCAGTGGCTGAAGGCCAGGCGCGCCGCAGTGGACATGGCGCGCCCGGCGCTCAAGCGGACGCTGCTGATGACGGCGGTGGTGGTTTTGCTGATTGCGCACACCGACCGCTTCTTTTACCCGCTGCTGGCCCTGGGCCGCATCGACAGCCTGCTGTTTCGCACCGGCGCGCAGGCCGCGCCCGAGTGCCGGGCCTTGATTCCGGAGGCGGCAAGCGGCTTGCCGCCGGCGGTGGCGGCCGCGCTGTTGATCCAGGGCGAGCGTTGCAGCGTCTTTCTGCTGGCCGAGTTCAGGCGCCTGCTCGACGGCTACCTGGTGCTGGTGGTGGCCGTCGGCCTGTCGTTTTCGTTCAGCGCGTCCCTGCAGCCGCCCATGCTGGCGCGCGCATTTCGCCTGGTGCTGGCGGCGTACGCCATGGTGTACACGCTGCTGCTGCCGATTGCCTTCGGCATTCTGGTGCGCGCTGCGGTCTACCCGGTCGCCAGCCTTGAATTCAAGGACGGTGCGCAGGCCAGCGGCAACCTGATGACGCGCAATGACAAAAACCTGTTGCTGTGGCTGCCCGCCGAGCGAAAAGCCGTGTGGTTTCCAAGCGAGACCATTGCCCGGCTCCAGGTGACAGGCCAGGCCAACCTGTTTTTACTACCGGAAGGAGGCCCCAGATGACCCTGCCCCGCATTCCCCATCGGTCCAGCCGCTTCAGCCTGGCCCTGCTGCTGGCGCTGCTGCCGGCATGCGCACCGCTGCCGCCCGTGCCCGGCCAGGGACAAGGGCCGCCGGTGCTGCGGCCGGTCGGCCGGATCACCGCCATCGAGGGACCGAATGCGTTTGTCGACCGGGGCAACCATGGCGCCGGCCAGCCCGCCCAGCTGGGCCAGCCGCTGCTGGCCGGCGACCGCTTCTACACCGGGCCGGGAACGCGCATGAAAGTCGATTTCTGGAATGGCGGCTACATCGAGCTCGACGAGAACACCGACCCCAGCCTGTTGCAGGACCTGAACTGCCTGGTGGTCAGCCTGTTTCGCAGCGGCCGGATTTTTGTCGACAAGTCCAATGCCTGCGTCGAATCGCTGGGCACCCGAAGCCAGCAGTTCAGCAAGGTGGCCTATTCGGTGATGCCGGCGGGCGCCTACCTGCAGATCACCGTGGTCGAGGGCGAGGCCCGCACCCTGCTGCCCGCGCCGGCCACGGTGCCGGCCGGCTGGCGCATCGACCTGACCAGCCGCGGCCTGCTGGGCGACGGCCGCGCCTACCGGGTGCCCGAGGAAGCGATCCGCCAGTCCATCGGCTGGACGCAGTACTACCGCAACCGCAGCCGCAGCGCGCCTGCGCCCGAATTGCCGATGTTCAGGCTGCCTTTCCCGCCTGCCATGCCGCAGCCGGAATACCGGGTGCCCGAGCGCAGCACGCCGGTTCCTGCCCCTGAGCGCAGCACGCCGGTTCCAGGCCGGCTGAGGTAAGCTGCCAGCTATCAAATAAATAGCTGGAAATGCAAAAGGGATAAGCGGGAAATGCCCTTTTGCTGCCTAATCCGGAACGAACCGCGCCTTGAACCTGGCCTCATCCTCCAGCAGGTCCATCGTCACCAGCTGGCCCATTTTCTGGTCGCTCAGCCGGTAGGCGGCAAACAGGCTGTACTTGCCCTGGAAGTGGTAGCTTTCGAGGTCAATCAGCATGTAGGGATAAGGCACGAACACCTCATGCTGGAACAGCGCCCGGTGCCGGTTGCGCGGTGACGGGAAAAGCTTGTAGCGTTCGGTGGTGATGCTCTGGGCTGTGGCCATGGGTGTCTCGGTTGCGGTGGGTTGCAGCGGGCGGCTGTAAGCTCTACCCCTATTTTCACGCACTGGACGCCATGACCGAACGCCACCCCACCCCGGACAAAGAGCAGATCGCGCTGCTGGCGCCTTTTGACCGCCTCGATCTGCCGCAGATCCAGCTCGTCGCAACGGCGCAGCAGGCCATCCGCGCGCTGGAAGAACTCGACGGCGCGACGGCCCTGGGCTTCGACACCGAGTCCAAGCCGACGTTCATGAAGAACGAAGCGTCCACCGGGCCGCACATCGTCCAGCTGTCCACGCTGGAGCGGGCCTACATCTTCCAGCTGGAAGACGCCGAATGCCGCCGCGCCGTCGCGCTGCTGCTGGAGACTGACCGGGTGGTCAAGGCCGGCTTTGGCCTGGGCGACGACCGCCGCCGCATCATCCACAAGCTCGGCGTCGATCCGCAGGGCGTGCTCGACCTGAACGCGGTGTTCAGGGAGCGCGGCTACCGCAAGGACATGGGCGTGCGCGGCGCGGTGGCGGTGCTGTTCAACCGGCGCTTCATCAAGTCGCGCAAGGCCACCACCTCGAACTGGGCGAATGTCCATCTGCAGGAATCCCAGCTCATCTATGCGGCCAACGATGCCTATGCGGCGCTGCGGGTGTACCAGGCGCTGGGGCTGGGCTGATCTTTACAAAACGAGTCGGGGCCTTTGCGCGGGCAATATATGGACGAGTCAAGATGAAGTCTCACCAACCACTGGAGTGACTCCATGACATCCAAGACCCTCATTTGCGCCATTGCCGCGGCTTCCTTCAGCTTCGCTTCGCTGTCCTTTGCCGACAACGACGACCGGCGCGGCCCGCAGCGCGGCGATTCACCGCGCGCCGAGCAGCGCGGCCCCATGGGACGGGATGGGCACGATTCCGGTCACCGGAATTTTGACCGGCGCGACCCGCGTGGCGAGCGCCATCACAACGGCAACCACTACGGCAACCGCGGCGGCTACGAGCGCCATGATGCGCGCGGCGACCGCAACTATGGCGCCCGGGGTCCGCACTACCACCGGGGCGGCTACATTCCACAGGAATACCGCAGCCGCCAGTACGTGGTGAACAACTGGCGCGACCACCGCCTGAATGCGCCGCCGCGCGGCCAGCAATGGGTGCAGGTCGGCTCGGACTATGTGCTGATTGCCGTGGCCACCGGCATCATTGCGCAGCTGGTGCTGAGCCAGTAAGCCCGGTCAATGGAGATGGCGCGGCTTGCGCCCGCCTGTCCCGTGGCCTGAACCGCCCTGCGAGCCGCCCGAGCCGCGCGGCGGCCGGCCCAGTTGCATCGAGTTGACCAGTTCGTCGAAACGGCGGCCGAAGAGCTTGTCCACGGCCTCGACGACCTCGCCGAGTTCGGAGCCGTCGAAATGCCGCTCCATCAGGCCGATCAGGTCCTGCACCAGCAGGTCGCGCTGGACCTGCATGATGGCCGCCGGCGTCGGGCCGACAAAATAGATGACGAAGTCGTCGCGCGCCTCGTCCTCGTCGCTGCCTTCCTCCTCCTCGTCGAAGTCGGCATCGTAGAAGGTCACTTCAATCGGCGCGCCCACCTCGGCCAGCTCGTTCAGTCCCATGCACATTTCATCGAGCGACTGGCGAAAATCCTCGCCGCCCGGCACCGTCCAGCACATCTGCAGCAAATGCTTGGGCGCATCGAAGCGGATGCCCGGCTCTTCCTCGTAGACGCTGGCAGCGCTTGCGGCCAGCGACTTGAAGCCGGCATATTTCCACAAGGGTTTGAGCGCTTCCTGGAGCTGATCGAAGGTGACATCGGCACGCAGGGGCACTTCGCCATGGACATGAATTTCAAAAGGGGTGTTGTAGCGCGACATGGAATTATCTTATCCAGTTTCAAGGGGTCAATGGGGCCAGAATGCCACCCCATGCATTTTGTGCGCCTGCAAAGCGTGCGGTGTGCGGACAGAGGCGGCCAAAAACATGGAATGCTCCCGTCGTGAGCGGTCTGGTTTCGGGGCCTGGGCGGCCCCTCAAATGCATGAAAGGTATTGTGCCACCCGCGGCGCACGCAGAACGGCAGCGCGCTGCAGGGCCGGACGCGCCGGCCTGTCAGCCCAAAGGCCGTAAACGTTCCGGTCCTGCAGTCAGCATGGTAAAAACGTCTTCAAATCCAATGCTGTTTGCACCTCCGTGAAGGCCACCGTGAAACGTTCCGATTCGCTTTTCGACCTGCCGCTGGCGACACCGTCCTTGCCGACACCCCGGTTCATCAACCTGCGGGGCAGCGAATCCCCGGGCCGTGACACCGGAAGCGTCGCTTTTGAACTGACGCAAGGCCTGATGGCGCCGGCCGCCGCGCTGTCGCCGAAGTTTTTCTACAACACGCTCGGCTCCCGGCTGTTTGAAGCCATCACGGCGCTGGACGAGTATTACCCGACCCGCACCGAAGCCGGCATTTTCCAGGCCGCTTCGCCGCAGATCGCCGGCGCGCTGGCCCAGGCCGGCCTGGAGCAGCCCTGCCTGATCGACCTCGGTGCGGGCAACTGCGCCAAGGCGCTGGCGCTCATGCCGGTGATCCATCCGCGCCAGTACGTTCCGGTCGACATTTCGGTGGATTTTCTGCGGGACGCGGCCGTCCAGGTGCAAAACAGCTTCCCGGCGCTGGACATCGTCGGCGTCGGCATGGATTTTTCAGCCGGCCTGCGCCTGCCGGATGAAGTGCAAGGGCGGGACCGCGTGTATTTCTACCCCGGCTCCAGCTTGGGCAATTTCCAGCCGGCGCAGGCGCTGGGGTTTTTACGCAACATGGCCGATCCGGCGCAGGGCCAGGCGAGCGGCCTGCTGCTGGGCATCGACCTGGTCAAGGACGCGGCCACGCTGGAGGCGGCGTATGACGATGCGCTCGGCGTCACGTCGGCCTTCAATAAAAACCTGCTGCGCAATGTGAACGAACTGCTGGCCGCCGACTTCGACGTGCGCCAGTGGAAGCATGTGGCGCTGTTCAATGCGGCGCAGTCGCGCATTGAAATGCACCTGGAGGCCTTGGCCGACCTGACCGTCACCTGGCCCGGCCATTCGCGGCCTTTTAAAGCCGGCGAGCGGATCCACACCGAAAGCTCATACAAATACTCGGTTGAATCGATGACGGCGCTGCTGAATCAGGCCGGGTTCGGCCAGGTGCGATGCTGGACCGATCCGCAGCAGTGGTTTGCGGTGTTCTGGGCAGCGGTTTAGGCATAACGCCTGCTTTTCAAGGAAAAAAGGGCTTTTGCGCAACAGGCACGGGCGCAGGCAGCTATCAACTAAATAGCATTCAGCGCCCGGTGCGCGAACCGCTGCAGGCTTTGTTTCAGACGCGCCCGGCGACCCAGGACTGCACCGACTGGAGTGCCGCCTCCAGCCCCGACGGGTCGGTGCCGCCGGCCATCGCCATGTCGGCCTTGCCGCCGCCCTTGCCGCCGACCTGGCTGGCGACAAAGTTGACCAGCTCGCCCGCCTTGACCCTGGACGTGGCATCGCTGGTCACCCCGGCGGCGATCTGGACCTTGCTGCCGTCCACCGCGGCCAGCACGATCACGGCGCTCTTGAGCTTGTCCTTGAGCTTGTCCATGGTGTCGCGCAGCGTTTTGGCATCCGCGCCTTCGAGCCGGGCGGCCAGCACCTTCAGGCCGTTCACATCGACCGCCTGCCCCATCAATTCGTCGCCCTGCGATGACGCCAGCTTGCCCTTGAGCGCGGCGACTTCCTTTTCCAGCGACCTGACCTGGTCGAGCACCTGGCCGATGCGGTTTTGCAGCTCGGACGGGCTGGCCTTGAGCGTGCCGGCGGCCGACTGCACCGTGGCTTCGAGCGACTGCAAATAAGCCAGCGCGTTCTCGCCGGTGACGGCCTCGATGCGGCGAATGCCGGCGGCCACGCCGCTTTCCGCCACGATCTTGAACAGGCCGATGTCGCCGGTGCGCGCCACATGGGTGCCGCCGCACAGTTCCTTGCTCGAACCGATGCTCAGCACCCGCACGGTCTCACCGTATTTCTCGCCGAACAGCATCATGGCGCCGGTTTTCTGCGCCGATTCCAGGTCCATCTCGCTGGCGTCGGTGGCGACGTTGGACAGGATTTCGGCATTCACCCGGGCCTCGATCTCACGGATCTGCGCATCGGTCACCGGCGCGTTGTGGGTGAAGTCGAAGCGGGTGCGGTCGGCGTTGACCAGGCTGCCCTTTTGCTGGACGTGGTCGCCCAGCACCAGGCGCAGCGCCAGGTGCATCAGATGGGTGGCGCTGTGGTTGCGCACGGTGGCGGCCCGCACGGCGGTGTTGACCTGGGCCGTGACGGCATCGCCAACGCGCAAGGTGCCCGCTTCCTGCGTGCCGTGGTGGCCGAACACATCGGCCTTGATCTTGAGCGTGTCCTCGACGGCAAAGCTGTTGCCGCCGGCCGTCAACCGGCCCTGGTCGCCGATCTGGCCGCCGCTTTCGGCGTAAAAAGGCGTGGTGCTCAGCACGACGACGCCGCTTTGCCCGGCTTGCAGCGTCTGCACGGCCAGGCCATCGGCATACAGTGCGACGACGGTGGCGGGCTCCTCCAGCAGTTCGTAGCCGGTGAACAGGTGGCCTTCGCCGGTGTAGTCGAGCGCGCGGTCCATCTTGAACTTGCCGGCGGCCCGGGCCTGGGCTTTTTGCCGGTCCATGGCGACGGCAAAACCCGCTTCATCGACGCTCAGGCCGCGCTCGCGGCAGACATCGGCCGACAAATCCAGCGGAAAGCCGTAGGTGTCGTGCAGCTTGAAGGCGACATCGCCGGGCAAGACCTTCACGCCATCGGCCAAGGCGGTGTCCAGAATCTGCATGCCGGTTTCGAGCGTTTCAAAGAAACGTTCCTCCTCGGCCTTGAGCACGGCGGTGATGCGCTGCTGATCCGCTGCCAGGCGCGGATAGGCGTTGCCCATCAGCGCGGCCAGGTCGGCCACGAGCTTGTGGAAAAACGGCGTCTTCTTGCCCAGCAAATAGCCGTGGCGGATGGCGCGGCGGATGATGCGGCGCTGCACATAGCCGCGGCCTTCGTTCGACGGGTTCACGCCGTCGCTGACCAAAAACGCCGTGGCGCGGATGTGGTCGGCGATCACGCGCAGGCTCTTGTGGCCCAGGTCGGCCTCGCCGGTTTCGCGCGAGGCGGCCTTGATCAGCGCGTCGAAAATATCGATTTCGTAGTTGCTGTGGACATGCTGCAGGATGGCGGCCAGGCGCTCCAGCCCCATGCCGGTATCGACGCAAGGCGCCGGCAGCTTTGTTATCGAGCCGTCCTCGGCCATGTTGAACTGCATGAACACGTTGTTCCAGATTTCGATGAAGCGGTCGCCGTCTTCATCGGGGCTGCCGGGCGGGCCGCCGGGAATGTGGTCGCCATGGTCGTAGAAGATTTCCGAGCACGGGCCGCAGGGGCCGGTGTCGGCCATCATCCAGAAGTTGTCGGACTTGTAGCGCCCGCCCTTGTTGTCGCCGATGCGGATCACGCGCTCTGGCGGCAGGCCGATTTCCTGGGTCCAGATGTCGTAGGCCTCGTCGTCCTCTT
Organism: Polaromonas sp.; assembly: GCA_028292345.1. Classification (GTDB taxonomy): domain Bacteria; phylum Pseudomonadota; class Gammaproteobacteria; order Burkholderiales; family Burkholderiaceae_C; genus Polaromonas. The sequence goes on from JAQGMN010000272.1 coordinate 8,913, forward strand.
CATAGACGGTGGCCAGCAGGCGGTCGGCGGGCAGCTTGTACACCTCGGTCAGCAGCTCCCACGCCCACTTGAGCGACTCGCGCTTGAAGTAGTCGCCAAAGCTCCAGTTGCCCAGCATTTCGAAAAACGTGTGGTGGCGCGCGGTGTAGCCGACGTTTTCCAGGTCGTTGTGCTTGCCGCCGGCGCGCAGGCAGGCCTGCACCGACGTGGCGCGCACATAGGGGCGCTTGTCGGTGCCCAGGAACACGTCCTTGAACTGGACCATGCCCGAGTTGGTGAACATCAGCGTCGGGTCGTTGCCCGGCACCAGCGAGCTGGACGGCACCACGGTGTGGCCCTTGGAGGCGAAGAAGTCGAGAAAGCTCTTGCGGATGTCGGCAACGGTGAAGTCGGGTGTGCTCATGGAATGGGTTCAACTCTCAGGAAATGGCAGGGAACAGGTTCAAGCCGCTGCGGATGCAGGCAAGCGGCTGATTTTAGGCGGCTTTGACGGTCACGAGGAAACGCAGCAAGGCGTCGTCGTCGGACCAGGCGACGTTGAAGCGCAGCCACGGGCTGGGCTCCAGGTCCACCGAAAACAGGTGGCCCGGCCCGAGCAGGATGTCCTGCTCGGCCGCCTTGTAGGCCAGCTCGCCGGCATTCTGGATGGCCGGGTGGCGCGCCCACAAAAACATGCCGGCCTTGGGTTCGCAAAACAGCTCGAAGCCGATCGCCAGCAGCAGGCTGGCCAGCCGCCGCTGGCCCAGCGCCAGCCGGTCGCGCAGCGTCTTGAGGTGCTTGCGCCAGCGGCCGTCCACCAGCGCGCCGTAGGCCAGGCGCTCGGTGAACTCGGACGAGGTCAGGCCCGAGATCATCTTCAGCCGCGCCAGGTCTTCCAGCAGCTCGGGCGCGGCTGCGAGGTAGCCGGCGCGGATGTTGGGCGAGATGGTCTTGGAAAAGCTGCTGATGTAGATCACCCGCTTCAACTGGTCCAGGCTGGCCAGCGACGGCCGCGACTCGGGATCGAGGTCGGCATAGATGTCGTTTTCCACGACGATGAAGTCGTATTTTTCGGCCAGCTGCAGCACTCGGTGCAGATGCGACAGCACGGCGGTCGAGCCGGTCGGGCTTTGCAGGCGCGGCTGGGTGAAGAACACCTTGGGCCGGTGCTGGATGATGCGGGCTTCGAGCGTTTCCAGGTCGTAGCCCGCCGGGGTGCGCGGCGCACCCACCAGCCGGGCACCCAGGAAGCGAAGGGAGAACAGCAAGTTGGCATAACCCGGCTCATCGACCAGCACCGCGTCGCCCGGCCGCACCAGCTGGCGCGCGGCCAGGTCCAGGCCCTGGCTGGAGCCCTGGGTCAGCAGCACCTGCTCGGCATTGACCACGACCTCGCGGCTGGCCAGCAGGTCGCGCACCACCTGGCGGAGCAGCGGGTAACCCTTGGGCTCGCCGTAGCCGCCCAGGTCCACATCCTCGGCGGCCAGGTTGCGCAGGCTGCGGCGCATGCCTTCGGTGAACAGCCAGTCGCCGGGCAGCCAGCCGCAGCCCGGTTTGCAGCGCAGCGCGCGGTTTTCAAAGATGCGGCGCAGGTACCACATCGAGTCAAAGCTGTACTGGCTTGACGCGCCCAGGGGCACTGCCGCCGGGCTGGCGCGGCTGCGCACGAAGAAGCCGGAATTGGCCTGCGACTGGAAATAGCCCAGCGCCACCAGCCGGTCGTAGGCATCGACCACGGTGTAGACGCTCACGCCATGGGCATGGGCGAACTGGCGGATGGACGGCAACTTGGCGCCGGGGCGCAATGCACCATCATCGACCATCTGGCGGAATCCCCCGACGATCTGGGTGACCAGCGCGACGGTTGACTGGGGATCAAGGACGAACATGAAGAAAACAGGCCCCAACAAGGGGCCAAGGGTTTGTATGTACAGGGGGTGCTGGCAGCACAGTACACCGCGCAGCAGGGCTTATCTGTATATGGTAACGCCGGGCTGCACTCCCTAAAGTACCGCAATACGCTCGGCAGCCCATCGCGAGCCCGGACTTCAACCCTTGAAAAGGACGCTTCCCATGCACCGTGAACCCCATCTGACCAATGCCGCCCTGTTCGCCCGCCGCGAGGCCGCCATTCCGCGCGGCGTGGGCCACAGCCACCAGATCTTCATTGCCAAGGGCGAAAACGCCGAAATCTGGGACGTCGAAGGCCGCCGCTTCATCGACTTTGCCGGCGGCATTGCCGTGCTCAACACCGGGCACCGCCACCCCGCCGTCATCCAAGCGGTGAAGGACCAGCTCGACAGGTACACGCACACCTGTTTCCAGGTGCTGCCCTACGAGCCGTATGTGGAACTGGCCGAGCGCATCAATGCCAGGGCGCCGGGCGACTTCGCCAAGAAAACCCTGTTTTTGACCACCGGCTCCGAGGCGGTCGAAAACGCCATCAAGATTGCCCGCGCCGCCACCGGCCGCTCGGGCGTCATCTGCTTTTCCGGCGGCTACCACGGCCGCACCCTGCTGACGCTGGCCATGACCGGCAAGGTGGTGCCGTACAAGGCCGGTTTCGGCCCGTTCCCGGCGGAAGTCTTTCACGCCACCTTCCCGAACGCGCTGCACGGCATCACGGTGGATGACTCGATTGCGTCGATCGAGGCGATTTTCAAGAACGACATCGAGGCCAGGCGCGTGGCCGCCATCATCATCGAGCCGATCCAGGGCGAAGGCGGCTTCACCGTGGCGCCGCCCGAGATGCTGCAGCGCCTGCGCGCCCTGTGCGACCAGCACGGCATCCTGATGATCTGCGACGAGGTGCAGACCGGCGCCGGACGCACCGGCACCTGGTTTGCGGTGGAGCAAAGCGGCGTGGCGCCCGACCTCATCACCATGGCCAAGTCCATGGCCGGCGGCTTTCCGATCTCCGCCGTGGTCGGCCGCGCCGACGTCATGGATGCGGCCGCGCCCGGCGGCCTGGGCGGCACCTATGCCGGCAGCCCGATTGCCTGCGCCGCCGCGCTGGCGGTGATGGAGGTGTTCGACCAGGAAAACCTGCTCCAGCGCAGCCGCGACGTGGGCCGGCGCCTGACGGCCGCCCTCAAGGCCATGGCCGCAAAGCACACCTGCATTGGCGACGTGCGCGGCATGGGCGCCATGGTGGCCATCGAGCTGTTCAGGAATGGCGATGTGAAGCAGCCCGACGCCGACCTGGCCAAGCGCATCACGGCCGAAGCCACGGCGCGCGGCCTGATCCTGCTGACCTGCGGCACCTATGGCAACGTCATCCGCATCCTGGTGCCGCTGACCGCCAGCGACGCGCTGCTCGATGAAGGCCTGGCCATCATGGCCGACTGCTTTGACGCCAGGGCCTGATCGGTCCATGATGCGCAGGCATGCCATTCGACAGCGCTCGCCCGTCGTTTTGGCATGCAAGTTGCACCCGGCTCGACAAACGCCTCCAGCCCTCCAGAATCAGGCCCCCTACGAATGACAAGCAACTCCACACTGGTAAGTTTCGCCGGCGTCCAGAAAACCTACGACGGCATCCACCTGGTCGTTCGTGACCTGAACCTGGACATCCGGAAAGGCGAATTCCTGTCGCTGCTGGGACCCTCCGGCTCGGGCAAGACCACCACCTTGATGATGCTGGCCGGTTTCGAGTCGCCCACGGCGGGCGACATATTGCTCAACGGCCAGCAGATCACCCGGACGCCGCCGCACAAGCGCAATTTCGGCATGGTGTTCCAGAACTACGCGCTCTTTCCGCACATGACGCTGGCCGAGAACATCGCCTATCCGCTGACGGTGCGCAAGCTGCCCAAGGCCGAACGCGAGGCCAAGGTGCTCAAGGCGCTCGACATGGTGCAGCTCGGCCGCATGGGCAGCCGCTACCCCGGCCAGCTCTCCGGCGGCCAGCAGCAGCGCGTGGCCCTGGCGCGGGCGCTGGTGTTCGATCCGCAGCTGGTGCTGATGGACGAGCCCCTGGGCGCGCTGGACAAGCAGCTGCGCGAGCACATGCAGATTGAATTGAAAGCGCTGCACCGCCGCCTGGGCGTGACCTTTGTCTATGTCACCCACGACCAGACCGAGGCGCTGACCATGTCGGACCGGGTGGCGGTCTTCAACGATGGCGCGATCCAGCAGATCGACGTGGTCGACAATCTTTATGAAACCCCGTCCAACCGTTTTGTCGCCGGCTTTGTCGGCGACAGCACGGTGCTGCAGGCCGAAGTGACGCGGCTCGACGGTGCGCACTGCGAGGCACGCCTGCCCAACGGCATCGTGCTGCGCGGGCTCAATGTCAATGCGGCCGCCGTGGGCGATGCGGTGCAGTGCGGCACCCGCCCCGAGCGGCTGAAGATTGCCGAGGCCGCCGGCGACAACACCTTCCAGAGCCAGGTGCTCGACGTGATCTATTTCGGCGACCACCTGCGCCTGCGCTGCGAGTTGCCCGGCCAGCCGGACGCGATCATCAAGATGCCGCTGGGCCATGACCAGCTGCCCGAGCCCGGCCAGACCATCCATGTGCATGCGCCGGCCGAACACCTGCGCATGTACCGCTGAGCCGCTTCCCCGCCCGTTTTTCCCGTTTTTCCCGTTTTTTTCACCCCAGCAACCTCCCACCAAAGGAATCCCCGATGAAACTCAAGCCCCTGATGATTGCCATTGCCGCCGCTGTCTGCCTGCCGGCGCTGGCCCAAAGCCAGCTGACGGTGGTCAATTTCGGCGGCGCCAACGGTGCCGCCCAGAAGAAGGCGTATTTCGAGGCCTTCGAGAAATCGGGCGCCGGCAAGATCCAGCAGGTCGAATACAACGGCGAGCAGGCCAAGATCAAGGCCATGGTCGAAGCCAAGAAAATCACCTGGGACGTGGTCGAGGTCGAAAGCCCGGACGTGAACCGCGGCTGCGACGAAGGCCTGTTCGAGAAGATCGACTGGTCCAAGGTCGGGAGCAAAGCCGACTTCCAGCCCGCCGCCGTGCATGAATGCGGCGTCGGCACCTTCATCTGGTCCACCGTCATGGCCTACAACGCCGACAAGCTCAAGACCGCGCCGGTCACCTGGGCCGACTTCTGGAACACCCAGAAATTCCCCGGCAAGCGCGGCATGCGCAAGGGCGCCCGGTACAACCTGGAATTCGCCCTGATGGCCGACGGCGTGAAGACCGCCGACGTGTACAAGGTGCTGGGCACCAAGGACGGCGCCGACCGCGCCTTCAAGAAAATGACCGAACTCAAGCCCAGCATCCAGTTCTGGGAAGCCGGCGCGCAGCCGCCGCAGTTTTTGGTCGCCGGCGACGTGGCCCTGACCACCGCCTACAACGGCCGCATCGACGCCGCCCAGCGCGAAGGCAAGAACCTGCAGATCGCCTGGACCGGCGGCATCTACGACCTGGACTACTGGGTCATGCCCAAGGGCGGTGCCAACAAGGACCTGGCGATGAAGTTCATCAGCATGGCCTCCAGCCCCGATGCGCAGGCCGAGTACGCCCGCAACATCTCCTACGGCCCAACAAACAACAAGGCCCTGGCCAAGCTCGACCCCAAGGTGCTGGCGCTGCTGCCAACGTCGCCGGCCAACAGCAAGGACGCGCTGCAGTTCAACATCTCGTTTTGGGCCGACCAGGGCGAGGCGCTTGAAAAGCGTTTTGCCGCGTGGTCCGCGCAGTAAGCGCCGGTTAACCGCTCAAGGACTTCTGCAATGACCGCAACGGCTTCGGCTTCCCTTCCCCTGATACCCTTGGCGGCCGAGACCCCCGGGCCGGCGCTGGCCGCCCAGCTGCGCCGGGTGGAGCGCCGCAAGCGCCTGCGCGCCATTGCACTGACCCTTCCGCTGCTGATCTTCCTGGCGGTCACCTTCCTGGTGCCGCTGGGCGCCCTGCTGGTCAGGGCGGTCGAAAACCCGGAGGTCGCCGGCACCCTGGGCCGGACCGGCGATGCGCTGGCCGGCTGGGACCGCCAGGCGGCGCCGCCCGATGCCGCCTATGCCGCCGTGCTGGCCGACCTGGCCGCCATTCCCGAAACCGCGCAGGCCGGCGTGCTGGCCCGGCGGCTGAACAGCGAAGTCAGCGGCGCCCGCTCGCTCATCATGGGCACCTACCGCGCGCTGCCGCTGGGCGCCAACCTCAGCCCCGCGGAGGCCAGGGAAAAACTGCTGGCCCACGACCCGCGCTGGGCCGAACTGCCCTACTGGTGGGCGATTGCCAAGAACAGCTCGCGCTGGACGCCCGACTACCTGCTGGCCTCCGTGGACTTGAAACGCGATGCGCAGGGGAATGTGGTGCGCGTCGGCGCCGAGGAAGCCGCCTTCAGCGACATCCTGGTGCGCACCTTTTCCATCAGCGCCGTGGTCACGCTGATCTGCATTTTGCTGGGCTATCCGCTGGCCTACTGGCTGGCCACGCTGAACGAGCGCAAGGCCAACCTGATGATGATCCTGGTGCTGCTGCCCTTCTGGACCTCGGTGCTGGTGCGCATCGCCGCCTGGATCGTGCTGCTGCAGACCAACGGGCTGGTCAACCGCTTCCTGATGTTCACCGGCTTGAGTGGCGAGCCGGTGCCGCTGCTGTTCAACCGGCTGGGCGTGATCATCGCCATGGTGCACATCCTGCTGCCCTTCATGATCCTGCCGCTCTACAGCGTGATGAAGTCGGTGCCCGGCAACTATGTGCGCGCCGCCGTGTCGCTGGGCAGCACGCCGCTGGCCGCGTTTTTCCGGGTGTATGTGCCGCAAACGTATCCCGGCATCGCCGCCGGCGGCCTGCTGGTGTTCATCACCTCGATCGGCTACTACGTCACGCCGGCCCTGCTGGGCGGTGCGGCCGACCAGATGCTGAGCTACTACGTGGCCCAGTACACCAACGTGGACGTGAACTGGGGCATGGCCTGCGCGCTGGGCTCGGTGCTGCTGGCCACCACCTTGACCCTGTATGCGGTGTACCGCCGCTTTGCCAAAGCCGAACTGAGCCTGGGCTGAACACACCATGAAACTTTCCGCCGTTCCTGTTTTCCCCGCCTACTACACACCGCTGGACAAGCTCGGCTGGTACGGCCTGCGCGTGCTGTGCGGCGCGGTGCTACTGTTCTTGCTGCTGCCGATCATCGTCATCATTCCGCTGTCGTTCAGCGACTCGTCCTTCCTGTCATACCCGATTCCGGGCTGGTCGCTGCGCTGGTACCAGGAACTGTTCGCCTCCAGCGACTGGGCGCGGGCCACGCGCAACAGCTTCATCGTCGCGCCGCTGGCCACCCTGCTGGCCACGGCGCTGGGCACCATGGCCGCCGTCGGGCTGGCGCGGGCGCAGTTTGCCGGCAAGGGCCTGCTGACCGCCCTGCTGATCTCGCCGATGGTCGTGCCCATCGTGGTGGTGGGCGTCAGCACCTACCTGTTCTTCGCGCAGATCGGCCTGTCCGATTCCTACACCGGCCTGGTGCTGGTGCATGCCGCGCTCGGCGCGCCGTTTGTCGTGACCACCGTCATGGCAACGCTGCAGGGCTTCAACCAGAACCTGGTCAAAGCGAGCCTGAGCCTGGGCGCCGGGCCGCTGCAGACCTTCTTTCGCATCACGCTGCCGGTGATCGCGCCCGGCGTGATCTCGGGCGCGCTGTTTGCCTTTGCCACGTCGTTCGACGAGGTGGTGGTCACGCTGTTCCTGGCCGGCCCGACCCAGACGACGCTGCCGCGCCAGATGTTCACCGGCATCCGCGAGAACATCTCGCCCACCATTGCCGCCGTGGCGACGCTGCTCATCCTGTTCACCGCCTGCCTGATGATGACGCTCGAATGGCTGCGCGGGCGCGTGAAGAAATAGCGAAACAGCACGGAATCCGTCCGACAATTTTTGCTACTGAATCCATAGCTGCCTGCGCATACCGCATAAGCGCCAGAGGCCTATTTGATGCTTGAAATTTGTTCGCCGCTCAACCCAGGCACCCTGGCCCCTCACTTTTTTGAGAACGGAGATCCATGACCTTCAACCAACCCCTGAGCGGCAACGCCATGCCGCGCTTCGGCGGCTGGGCGAGCATGATGCGCCTGCCGATGCGCAGCGAGGCCCATGGCCTGAACGCCGGCTTCATCGGCGTGCCGCTGGACATCGGCACCAGCCACCGGCCCGGCACGCGCTTCGGCCCGCGGCAGATCCGCGCCGAATCGAGCCTGATCCGTCCCTACAACATGGCCACCGGCGCCGCGCCGTTCGACGCGCTGCAGGTCGCCGACCTGGGCGACGTGGCGATCAACACCTACAACCTTGAAAAATCTATCGGAATCATCGAGCAGCATTACCGGCCCGTCATCGACACCGGCTGCATTCCGCTGACGCTGGGCGGCGACCACACCATCGTGCTGCCCATCCTGCGCGCGCTGGCCCGCCGGCACGGCCCGGTGGCGCTGGTGCATGTGGATGCGCATGCCGACGTGAACGACGACATGTTTGGCGAGCGCATTGCCCACGGCACGCCGTTTCGCCGCGCGGTCGAGGAAGGCCTGCTGCAGGGCAGCAAGGTCTGGCAGATCGGCCTGCGCGGCACCGGCTACGGCATGGACGACTTCGACTGGCCGCGCCAGCAGGGCTTCACCGTGGTGCCGGCGCATG
>JAQGMN010000275.1 GCA_028292345.1 Polaromonas sp.
AGCCATCGGCTCCGGTTGGCACAGCTTTTGCAATGAACTGAACACCGGGCCTTCCGCTTCAACGGCGAAGCGGAAAGTCCAAGAACAAAGGCGTTCGAACCCTGTCGTCACACCCCGGTGTGAAGGCGCGGGTCGAACGCCTTTTTTTATTTTGTTTTTCATTTCCAGGAGTTGCTCAATGACGGACCTGCTCAAACCTTCCCTCACCCGCCGCAGCGTGCTGCAAGCCGCCGCCGTGGGCGCCGTGGGCATCAGCCCGGCATTGCGCGCCGCCGTGTATGCCCAGGGCTCGGACGCCCCGGAAAAGAAGGAAGTCAAGATCGGCTTCATTCCGCTGACCGACTGCGCGTCGGTGGTGATGGCGTCCGTCCTCGGTATCGACAAGAAATACGGCTTGACCATCATCCCGAGCAAGGAAGCGAGCTGGGCCGGCGTGCGCGACAAGCTGGTCAACGGCGAACTCGACTTTGCCCATGTGCTCTACGGCCTGATCTACGGCGTGCACCTGGGCACCGCCGGCCCCAAGAAGGACATGGCCATCCTGATGACGCTGAACAACAACGGCCAGGCGATCACGCTGTCCAAGAAACTCGCCGACAAGGGCGCGGTCGACGGCGCCGGCCTGGCCAAGCTGATGGCGTCTGAAAAGCGCGAATACACCTTCGCCCAGACCTTCCCCACCGGCACGCATGCCATGTGGCTGTACTACTGGCTGGCCGCCAACGGCATCAACCCGATGTCTGACGCCAAGGTCATCACCGTGCCGCCGCCGCAGATGGTCGCCAACATGCGCATCGGCAACATGGACGGCTACTGCGTCGGCGAGCCCTGGGGCCACCGCGCCATCATCGACGGCATCGGCGTGACCGCCGTTACCACCCAGGACATCTGGAAGGACCATCCGGAAAAGGTGCTGGGCACGACCGCCGAGTTCACGCAGAAATACCCCAACACCGCGCGCGCCGTGACCGCCGCCATCCTGGAGGCCAGCCAGTGGATCGACGCCAGCCTGGCCAACAAGAACAAGATGGCCGAGACCATCGCCGGCAAGGCCTATGTCAACACCAGCGTGGACGCCATCAACCAGCGCATCCTGGGCCGCTACCAGAACGGCATGGGCAAGACCTGGGACGATCCGAACTACATGAAGTTCTTCAACGATGGCGCGGTGAACTTCCCCTACCTGTCCGACGGCATGTGGTTTTTGACGCAGCACAAGCGCTGGGGCCTGATGAAGGAGCACCCCGACTACCTGGCCGTGGCCAAGCAGGTCAACAAGATCGACATCTACAAGCAGGCCGCCAGCGCCGCCAAGGTCAGTGTTCCGAAGGATGCGATGCGCACCAGCAAGCTGATCGACGGCACGGTCTGGGATGGCAAGGACCCGAAAAAGTATGCCGACAGCTTCAAGGTTCACGCCTGAAGCCGCCCAGGAATTTCAATTGCAACATTAATTCAAGAGGTGACGCCATGGTCAGTGCCGTATTTCACAGCCCCCGGGAGGCCGCCCTGTCGGCTGCTCCGGGCGCGGAGCGGAGCGCTACGCATTCGATAGCTGCTCATACAGACGGGGCAAGCGCAAATGCCGTAAATGTCCCTGAAAAGACCACGGTGCCGGCGGCCAGGCCCCAGCGGGACTTCTCGGCGCTGTGGCTGCGCGTCCTGCCGCCGCTGCTCGGCCTGGCGCTGCTGGCGGTGATCTGGGAGGTGGTGTCCATTGCCACCAAGGCCAGCATTCCGTCGCCCAGGGACACCTTCCTGCAGGCCGTGGTGCTGTTCAGCGACCCGTTCTACCGCAACGGCCCGAACGACCAGGGCGTGGGCTGGAATGTGCTGTCGTCGCTCAAGCGCGTGGCCATGGGCTTTGGCCTGGCGGCCATCGTCGGCATTCCGGTCGGCTTCCTGATCGGCCGCTTCACCTTTTTGAGCCACATGTTCAACCCGCTCATCAGCCTGATGCGGCCGGTCTCGCCGCTGGCCTGGCTGCCGATCGGCCTGCTGGTGTTCAAGGGCGCCGACCCGGCCGCGATCTGGACGATCTTCATCTGCTCGATCTGGCCCATGATCATCAACACCGCCGTCGGGGTGCAGCGCGTGCCGCAGGACTACATGAACGTGGCTAGAGTCCTGAACCTGTCCGAATGGAAGATCGTCACCAAGATCCTGTTTCCCTCGGTGCTGCCCTACATGCTCACCGGCGTGCGCCTGGCCGTGGGCACCGCCTGGCTGGTGATCGTCGCGGCCGAGATGCTGACCGGCGGCGTCGGCATCGGCTTCTGGGTCTGGGACGAGTGGAACAACCTGAACGTCAAGAACATCATCATCGCCATTTTCGTGATCGGCATCGTCGGCCTGATGCTGGAATACGCGCTGATCAAACTGGCCACCGCCTTCACGTTTGAAGAAGTCAAGAGCTGACCTGCCGAACCTACTCAAGGACCACGACCATGAACACCACCGTCAATCCCCAGTACATCGACATCCAGGGCGCCCGGCAGACCTTCAAGACCAAGAAGGGCCCGTTCTGCGCGCTGCAGAACGTCAACCTCAAGGTGGCCAAGGGCGAATTCGTCGCGCTGATCGGCCACTCGGGCTGCGGCAAGTCCACCCTGCTCAACCTGATCGCCGGCCTGACCCAGCCGACCCAGGGCGTGCTGCTGTGCGCCAACCGCGAGATCGGCGGCCCCGGCCCCGAGCGCGCGGTGGTGTTCCAGAACCATTCGCTGCTGCCGTGGCTGACCTGCTTTGAAAACGTCTACCTGGCGGTCGAACGCGTGTTCTCGGCCACCGAGAACAAGGCCCGGCTCAAGGCGCGCACCGATGCGGTGCTGGCCATGGTCGGCTTGACCGCCGCAGCGCAAAAGCGGCCCGGCGAGATTTCAGGCGGCATGAAGCAGCGCGTCGGCATTGCCCGTGCGCTGTCGATGGAGCCGAAGGTCTTGCTGCTCGACGAGCCCTTCGGCGCGCTCGATGCGCTGACCCGCGCCAAGCTGCAGGACGAGCTGCTGCAGATCGTGGCCAGCACCCAGAGCACTGTGGTCATGGTGACGCACGATGTCGATGAAGCGGTGCTGCTCAGCGACAAGATCGTGATGATGACCAACGGCCCGTCGGCAACGATTGGCGAGGTGCTCTGCGTGGACCTGCCGCGCCCGCGCAACCGGGTCGAGCTGGCCGAAAGCACCCAGTACCTGCACTACCGCAAGGCGGTGATCGACTTCCTGTACACGCGCCAGGCGCATGTGGAAAAACTGACGGCCTGAGCCGCAACACGTTTCGCGTCAAACACCCGCCGGCCGGGTGCCGGAGCAACGGGTTGCACCCGGCTGGGGTGGGCACCGGTTTTCCCAGTTTGGCAATTCGCACTTTTCACGGGTATCCGCAGTGAACTTCTTCAAGCAATTCCTCAGGTCGGGGCACTCCCCCACCCTGTTCGCCGCCTTCCTGTATTTTTCCTTTTCCTGCTGCATCTGGGTGCTCAACGGCGCGATGGCGCCCTTCATCTCCGAAACCTTCAACCTCAGCCCGGCGCAAAAGGGCTTGATGCTGTCGGTGCCGATCATCGCCGGGGCGCTGATGCGCTTTCCGCTGGGCCTGCTGTCGCAGTACATCGGCCGCAAGAATGCCACGCTGGTCGAGATGGGCCTGATTGCCGTCGCCATGCTGTTCGGCTTCTTTTTCGTCAAGAGCTTCAACGACCTGCTGGCCATGGGCGTGCTGCTGGGCATTGCCGGGGCGAGCTTCGGCGTGGCGCTGTCGCTGGGCTCGGGCTCGTTCCCGGCGCGGCACAAGGGGCTGGCGATGGGCCTGGTGGGCGCCGGCAATGTCGGCACGGCGGTGTCGGTGCTGATCGCGCCGCCGCTGGCGCAGGCCTTCGGCTGGGTCACGGTGTACGGCTTTGCCGCCGCCGCCATCAGCATTCCCATGGTCGTGATGATCGTGTTCGCCAAGGAACCCGACGACCTCGACAAGCATGCCAGCTTCAAGCAGCACATTGCCTGCCTGTATGAAAAAGACGGCTGGGCCTTCAGCCTGATCTACGCCGTGACGTTCGGCGGCTTCATCGGCCTGGCGACCTTCTTGCCGACCTACTACTACGACCAGTTCTCGGTGAGCAAGGTGCAGGCCGGCCAGTTGACCATGCTCGCGGCCTTCATGGGAGCGGCGCTGCGGGTGTTCGGCGGCTGGATCTCGGACCGCTGGGGCGGCATCAACACCCTGACGGTGGTGCTGGTCACGGTGGCCGCCAGCCTGACGCTGTGCGGGCTGGCGGGCGGCTCGCTGGTCGCCACGACGCTGCTGGTGATGCTGTGCTTTGCCGCGCTGGGGGCGGGCAATGGGGCGCTCTTCCAGCTGGTGCCGCTGCGCTGGCCGCTGGCCACGGCGGTGGCCGGCTCCATGATCGGCGAGATCGGCGCCCTGGGCGGCGGCCTGGTGCCCAGCGCGATGGGCCTGTCCAGGCAGTACGGCGGCAGCTATGCCTGGGGCTTTTTCCTGTTCGCGGCGATGGCGCTGGCCATGCTGGTGATGCTGCGGGTGATGCAGATGCGCTGGACGCGGACCTGGGCTGAAAAAGGGGGCCGGGCGCGCAGTGCCTGAGCAAACAAACCAAAAGGTTGGACACCTTTTCCTACCCCGCCGGAACGGCGCGACTTGCTGCCCCTGACCTCCAGAGCCGGCTGGCAGAGTCTTGGCATGCTTGAGGCTTGTCGTGCGGCATTGACCTACAGCCCTTGGGAGAAGCGGACTATGAAGGGCGCACGGGGCGCCTTTTAAATTGCAGTTCAGGCCACACAGCCGGCCGTACTGCACCCGGCCGCCTGTGTGACGGGTTGCTCCTGCCGGGCGCCCTTCATTTCACCGATCCGGAGTTCTTCACCATGAGCGCCACCGAGCCGACTCCCCCGCCCATTCCCGCTGCCCCAGCGCCTGCCGCCGATACCGTGGCCATGCCCGAGCCGTCGGCCGATTTGCCGGTTGAGCCCGCAACTGCCGGGCCGGCCAACGCCGAGCTGCTGCCCGAGCCGGCGGTGGCCGACGAGGCTTCCGCAGGCGTGGCCGAGCCGGCTGCCGCCGCGCCGCTGCCGCAGGCGCGCACCAAGACCAAGGGCGTTGCCGACCTGGTGTTCCTGGTGGATATAACCGGCAGCATGGCCAGTTGCATCGATGCGCTGCGCGGCAATATCGAGGCCTTCATCAATTCACTGAGCCATGGCGATGCCAACAATGCCGCGCCGGTGCGCGACTGGCGCGGCAAGGTGGTCGGCTACCGCGACATTGCGACCTCCGAGCATGACCGGCTGCCCTGGTTCGAGGACAACGCCTTCGTGCGCGATGCCGGCGCGCTCAAGGCGCAGCTGGCCGGGCTGCAGGCCGCAGGCGGCGGCGACGAGCCCGAGTCGCTGCTCGATGCGCTCTACAAGATTGCCACGATGCCGGCCAGCCCCAAGGGCGCGCAGACCGAGGAGGCGGACAAGTGGCGCTACCGCAGCGACGCGGCCCGGGTGGTGATCGTCTTCACCGACGCGTCGTTCAAGGAAACGCTGGACATTCCCGAAGCCAGGGGCGGCTCCCTGCAGGACGTGGCCAATGTGGTCATGGCCAACCGCATCATCCTGAGCCTGTTCGCGCCGAATTTCGAGGGTTACGACCGGCTCAGCCAGATCGACAAGTCCGAATGGGAGGTGGTCGAGTTCGAAGGCCTGAACCCGCAGGAGGCGCTGCAGAAGTTCACCTCCGATCCGGTGAACTTTCGCACCACGCTCAAGCAGCTGGCCGCCAGCGTGTCGCGCTCGGCCGAGACCGTGGCGCTGTGACATTGCCGCTACCCTTGCGCTGAGCGCCCATGGCCAAGAAACTCAAAGTCGGCGACACGCTTCACGGCTACCACATCACCCAGGTGTTCGGGCCGGGCATGATGGCCATTTCCTATGCGGCCCGGTCACGGTCCGGCCAGAAGGTGTTCTTCAAGCAGTACAAGTCGCCCGCGCCTACGGTGGTCTGGTACGAGGCCTTCGTGGCCTACCAGAAGGAGCTGTCGGCCCGGGTGCGCGGCGGCACCGCCGCGCATTTCGCGGTGCGCCAGCTCGATGCTTTCGAGGCCGCCTGGGGCGGGCGCTGCTATTTCCAGACCTACGAGTTCGTCGAGCATGGTGCCGACATGCAGCAGATGCTGGAGGCCGAGCGCGAACGCCACCGGCTGACCAAGTCCGCCCCCGCCCGGGACCCGGCGGTCTGGGCCCACCATGTCACCTGGGCCAAGGTGCTGATTGCCGCCGTGGCCGCGCTGCACGAGGCCAAAGTGGTGCATGCCGACCTCAAGCCGGCCAATGCCTACCTGATCGCCGACCCGACCATCAGCACGGGCGCGCAGCTCAAGCTGATCGACATGGATTTCTCGCTCCTGGCCGACCGCCGGCCGCCCTGGCACGGCCACCAGGGCTATGTCGGCAGCGACAACTACCGCTCGCCCGAGCACCTGACGCGCGGCGCGGTGCCCGGCCTGGCCTCGGACGTGTTCACCTGCGGCCTGATGCTCTACGAACTGCTGGCCGGCGAGCATCCTTACTGGCGCGACGACCAGGGCGACTATGCCCGGCTGGTGCAGGCGCATGCGGCCAGCCCGCCGGCGCTGCTGGGAACGATGCCCGCGCCGGTCGGCAATGCCGAGGTGAGCGCCGCGCTGCACCGCTGCCTGTCGCCCGACCCGGCCGCCAGGCCGACGGCGGCCGAGCTGCGCGACCTGCTGACCGGGCGCAGCGCCCGGGCCGAGCCGCCGCGCCCC
>JAQGMN010000323.1 GCA_028292345.1 Polaromonas sp.
CGCGCGCCGGTGCTCTGCAGCGTGACCAGCGCTTCCTCGACTTCGCGCACCGCCTGGCGCACGCTGGCGCGGTACAGCGCGGCGGCTTCCTCGTAGCGCGCCTGCGCGGCCTGGACATTGGCCGCGCGCCGGCCGCCGTCGAACAGCGGCAGGCGCAGGGCCAGCGGGCCGATGGTCCAGGTGTCCAGCGTGACGGTGCTGCCGCCGGCGCGCAGGCCGGCCAGGCCGATGGCGCCGCTCAGCCCCAGCGCCGGGTAGCGCGCCGCCTGCGCGCTGCCGACCTCGGCGCTGGCCGCCGCCACCTCGCGCCCGGCGCTGAACACGTCGGGCCGCTGGGCGAGTACTTCGGCGGGAATGGCTGCTATTGAAAAAATAGCTGCTTGCGCAGGCTGAGTCTGCGCAGGAGCCAGTTTTTGCCTTAAATCGGGCTCGGCGATCCCGCTCAGGGCGACCAGCGCCTTCAGGTCCAGCTCGCACTGCGCCGCCTGGCGGGTGCTCCGGCCGCGCGCCTCGGCGGCGCTCGCCCGCGCCAGGGCGTCGGTGGCCGGCGCGGTGAAGCCCGCCTCGCGGCTCAGGCGGGAAAGGCGCGCGGTTTCCTGGCGCGAGTCGGCGTCAAGCCGCGTCACGCCGGCCAGTTCGCGGCAAGCGCGCAGGCTGTGATACTGGTTGGCCGTTTCGGCGGCCACCGATACCCGCGCCTCGTGCCAGCGCGCATCGGCGCCGAGCAAGCGCTGCGTCGCGGCATCCAGTCCGGCGCGGTTGCCGCCCGCCAGGTCCAGTTCCCAGGCAGCCTGCAGCCCGGCCTGCGCGGTGGTGAGCACGGGCACGCTGCCTTCGGCGCTGGCCTGCTGCGAGCGGCCCCGGCTCAGGCTGGCCGAGGCGTCGAGCGTCGGCAGCAGGGCGGCGCTGGCGGCGACCCGGCCGGCCCGCGCCTGCTCGATGCGCGAGCGGCTGGCAGCCACCGTCGGGCTGACGGCCTGCGCGGCCGCCACCAGTTCGGCCAGCAGCGGGTCGCCCTGCAGCTGCCACCACTGGTCCAGGCTGCTGAGCGACCCCTGGTGCGGCAGGGCCGCCTGCCACTGCGGCGGGACGGGCGCGGACACGGCAGGCGGCGCGGGCAGGGCGGCGCAGCCCGCCAGGACCAGCGCGCCGGCCAGCGCCAGCAGCGCTGCCGGACGCATGCGCCCGGCAGTCGGTGCGTGACCACGGTCATTGTTCAACATCTTCATGCCTTGCCATCCTGCCGTTGCTGTGCGACTTGCAAAACTGCTGATTGTGCAGTCAGCGCATGACCCTGCGGTGAACTCCGGTTCAGGGCAGGGCAAGGCGCCGCTTCCCGACATTTCCGCGCAGGCGGGAATGACGCGGGGAAATGCCTGCGGGCCGCTTCCCTTGCGTCGTTTACGTCGTCAACGTCGGCTTGAAGCTCGCCTCCCACAGCGCCAGGATGGCGTCCTGCTCGGCCTGCAGGGCCGGCGGCATGACCTGCGTCGGTTCCTCGTTCAGGCGCGCGCGGTGCTGCACCCGCCGCAGCTCGCGGTAGGCGATGGCGGCGCGCTGGCCGACGCCGGCCGGCAGCAGGCCGGCGGTTTCGGCGCGCTGCAGCAGCGCGATGTTGCCGACGTTGTCGACCAGTTCGGGATGCTGCGCGGCCTGCGACAGCACCAGGAACTGCACCGCGAATTCGGCATCGACCATGCCGCCGGCGCTGTGCTTGATGTCGAACTTGCCGCCCCGGACCGGGTGCGCGCCGCGCACTTTCAGGCGCATCTCGACGATCTCGCGGCTGAGCGCCTGCGGGTCACGCGGCGCGGTGATCACCGCCCGGCGCACCTCGTCGAAGCGCTGGCGCAGTGACTCGCTGCCCAGCACGAAGCGGGCCCGCGTCATCGCCTGGTGTTCCCAGGTCCAGGCGGTGTTGCTGCCGCGCCGCTGCTGGTAGTTGGCATAGGCCTCGAACGGCGTGACCAGCAGGCCGGAGTTGCCGTTGGGCCGCAGCGCGGTGTCGATCTCGTACAGGTCGCCTTCGGCGGTCTTCAGGGTCAGCCAGTTGATCAGCTTGCGCACGAAGGCGGCATACACCTCGGGCGCGCGTTCGTCGTCGTCGTCGTACACGAAGACGATGTCCAGGTCGCTGCCGTAGCCCAGTTCCTTGCCGCCCAGCTTGCCGTAGGCAATGATGGCGAAGCGCGGGTCTTCGCGGTGCCGGCTCTTCAGGTGCTGCCAGCACCAGTGCACGCTGGTGTCCAGGATCACCTCGGCCAGCGCGCTCAGGTCGTCGGCGACCTGCTCGACGGTGAGCACGCCCTCGACATCGCGCGCCAGGGTGCGGAACACCTCGACATGGTGGGCGCGGCGCAGCAGGCTCAGGCAGCTTTCCTCGTCGTCCTCGCCGGTGCGCCGGAGCGAGGCCAGGCGCTGCTGCAGGTCCCGGGAAAAGGCGGCGGCGTCAAAGCGCTCGTGCATCAGCTCGTCGCTGGCGAGCTCGTCGATCACGCCGGGGTGCTGCATCAGGTAGCGCGCCGGCCACTTGGCCGCGCCGAGCAGCCCGAGCAGCCGCTCGTGCACCGACGGGCGCTCCATCAGCAGCGCCAGGTAGCTCTCGCGCCGCAGCAGCGGCTCGATCCAGTCGATCAGCCGCAGCGCCGCCTCTTCGCTCACCCGGCCTTCCATCATCCACTGGGCGGTCAGCTGCACCAGGCGGCTCAGGCGCGCGCGCGAATCCTCGCGCAGCGCCAGGATGCGCGGATGCTGGTGCCATGCGGCCAGCCGGCTCCTGAACAGCTCCGGCCACTCGGGCGGCAGCTGCTCCAAGAGGTCGTCGAGCTGCTGGGCCGGCGAGGCCCCCTGCCGGCATCCCTTGCCACTGCATTCGGGCTGGCCGCCGAGCAGGGTGTCGAATTCGCCGGCCACCAGCTCGCGGTGCGTGTCCAGGTCGTGCAAAAAAAGGCAGACGTTGGCATAGCCCATCGTGGCGGCGATCCAGGCCAGGTCGTCGTCACGCGTGGGCAGCACATGCGTCTGCTGGTCGTCCAGGTACTGGATGCGGTGCTCGACGCGGCGCAGGAACTCGTAAGCCCGGGCCATGGCGTCGGCGGTGTCCTGCGGCATCAGGCCGGCATGCGCGACGCGCTGCAGCGCCTCCAGCGTGGAGCGGGTCCGCAGTTCGGGGAACTGCCCGCCGCGCACCACCTGCAGCACCTGCACGGTGAATTCGATCTCGCGGATGCCGCCGCGCGACATCTTCACGTCGTTGGCGCGTTCCGGATGGCCGGCGCAGCGCTTGGCCGCATGCTCGCGGATCTGCCGGTGCAGCACCCGCAGCGCATCGAACACGCTGTAGTCGAGGTAGCGCCGGAACACAAAGGGCAGCACCGCGCCGCGCAGGGCCTGCGCCGAGCTGTCGCCAATGCATTCGAGCGGCGCCACGACCCGGCTTTTGAGCCAGGCAAAGCGCTCCCATTCGCGGCCCTGGGCCTGGAAGTATTCCTCCAGCGCACTCAGCGAGACGGCGGCCGGACCCGAATTGCCGTTGGGCCGCAGCGCCAGGTCCACCCGGAACACAAAGCCGTGCTCGGTGGCATCGCCGATCAGGCCGAACACCGCCCGCACCTGGCGCGCGAAATACTCGTGGTTGGAAATCTGCCCCCGGCCGTCAGGGCGGCCGGCGGTCTCGCCGTCGTGGTCATAGACATAGATCAGGTCGATGTCGCTCGACACATTGAGTTCGCGCGCGCCCAGCTTGCCCATGCCGACCACCCACATCCGCGCCGGCCCGCAGCCCTTGGCCAGCGGCGCGCCGTGCAATTCGTCCAACGCCGCCCGCGAGTGCTGCATCGCCACATCCAGCGCCAGCTCGGCCAGCTCGGTCATGGCGCGGGTCACCACCTGCAGGTCAACGCCCACGGCTGGCACGCCGGCGGGCAGCGCACGGTCATCCGGTTGCGGCAGCAAAGCATCAGAAGAAGCAACCGTGTCGGCACCGTCGCCCTGCAAGTTCCCGTCGCGGAACTGGCTTTGCCAGGCCGCAGACGGGGCGCCCCCAGCAAGGTGTGCGGGGGTAACGGCCACCCCAGCCGGGGCCGCGGAACCGGCTTCGCCGGGCCGCAGGCGCAGCGCCCCCCCGGGGGGCAGCGACCCGCGAAGCGGCGGAGCGTGGGGGCTATATTCAACCCCAGCCGGGGCCGCGGAACTGGCTTCGCCGGGCCGCAGGCTGCGGGCTGCGGCTCCAAGCCCGCCTGCGCGGGCTTGGACAGCCTGCAGATGCGACGCCTCTGACGGCGTGGCGCCCTGCAAGGGCAGTGCAGTACGCGCAGCGACAAACGTGGGGGCCAACAAGCCGCGCAAGTCGAAGGCGAATCCTTCCAGGTCGGCCTCGATGCGGCCGATGCTGCGGCCGAACACGTTGTAGGCCAGAACCGCCGGAATGGCAACCGCCAGGCCGGCAGCGGTCATGATGAGCGCCTCGCCCACCGGGCCGGAAACCTTGTCGATGGTGACCTGGCCCGCCAGGGCCATTCCGGTCAGCGCGTGGTAAATGCCCCAGACGGTACCCAGCAGCCCGACAAAAGGCGCGGTGGAGCCGACCGTGGCGAGCAGAACCTGACCGAAATGCAGCTTTTGCAGCACCGCATGCAGGGCATCGCGCAGCACGCGGGTCAGCTGCGCCGACTTGTCGCCGGCCGTGGCCAGCGTGCCCTGCGCCCGGGCCTGTGTCGCGGCAATGAGCGGCAGCACCAGGGCTTCGCGGTCGAACGCGGCGACCTTGTCGCAGGCCGCCTCGACCGACATCGACTGC
>JAQGMN010000339.1 GCA_028292345.1 Polaromonas sp.
AACCCCAGCCATTTGACGCCCAGGTTGCCCAGCACATAACCGATCACGCCACCGGCATGGCCGGGCAGCCTGAACTCGAAGCGGTACAGGCGCGACCATTCCAGCGCCGCGCTGGCCACCAGCAGCAGCAGCAGCCCGAGCCAGAAGCGAAGGCGGCTGGCAGCGGGTACTGGCGCCAGCACGTCGCGGCGAAGCCCGCGCGTCACCGACTGCATCCAGACCCAGGCGCCGGCAGCCAGCGCCCACCAGACCGAAAAGCCCAGCAGGAAGTAGCTGGCGTCGGCCAGCCAGGCGCCGAGGTGGCCGCCCCAGTTCTTGGCGGCCACCAGGGTGCCGCTGGCGGCTTCCGGATTGCCGGACGTTGACCAGGCCGCATCCTGCGGCGAATAGCTCAGCAAGGCGGCCATCCAGAGAATCACGCCCACCAGCCCCAGGATCAGGCCAACTTCGCGGGCCAGGCGTCTGAAGCCGCCGGGCGCGCCTGCAGCGGGGGAATTTCGGGAGTTCAGGGTATCTAGCGAGTAAGTCATAAACGGGTCTTGGAGCTTAACGCAGTTGAGTGAAGCTTTGGGGTCGGAGTCAGCCCTGAACTGTAAGCGCGTGCGGTCAGACCAGCGAATCCAGGTGCGGCCTCACCAGCAGCGAGCCGTCGTCCTGCGTTTCGATGAAGCCGCGCCCTTCCAGGTCCTTCATCACCCGGCTGACCATTTCGCGGGAAGCGCCGACCATTTTCGCCATGTCCTGGCGCGATACCCTGCCGCGAATCACCGCCTCGCCGTCTGCGCCGGGCATGGCTTCGCCGGCGAAGTCGAGCAGCACGCCGGCCACCCGGCCATACACGTCCATCAGGGCGAGCGACTCGATCTTGCGGTCGGCCTGGCGCAGGCGATGCACAAGCCCCTTGAGCACCGCATAGGCCATCGAGTCGCTGTCCGGAAGGCAGCGGGCGAATTCCGCCTGGTCCAGCACCAGCGTATCGGTCTGCACCTCGGCGACGACCGACGCCGAATGCGGCGCCTGGTCGATCAGGCTCATTTCTCCCATGTAATCCCCGGGGCTCAGGATCGCCAGGATCACCTCGCGCCCGCGCGCATCGCGGATCAGCACGCGTGCGCGGCCGGTGAGCAAGATGGTCAGGGCGCAGGATTTCTTCCCCTGCTCGACGATCGCCTCGCCTTTGCGGTAGCGCCGCTTGACCACGGCATCGGCCACCGCCACCGCCTGGCTGGTGGTCAGCATTGAAAAAAGCGGCACGCGGCGAAGCAGGTCCAGCCGGGACACCATGGTGGCGGTCATGCCCGCGCCCCTTCAACCCCATGGCCGACAATTGCCGGGCGATTTCCTACAATGGCCGCGCTTTTGCAAAATACTGATGCTGTCAAAGTTTTTACCTTGCTGTATACCTACGCGAGCCGACTCTACCTGAGTTCCAACACTTTCCCATCGGGTTCTTCATCATGAAACATTCCAGAGTACTCATTCTTGGCTCAGGCCCGGCTGGCTATACCGCCGCCGTGTATGCAGCGCGCGCCAACCTCAAGCCGGTGCTGGTCACCGGCATGGCCCAGGGCGGCCAGCTCATGACCACCACCGAGGTGGACAACTGGCCGGCCGATGTCGACGGCGTGCAGGGGCCGGAGCTGATGCAGCGCTTCCTGGCCCATGCCGAGCGGTTCAACACCGAAATCATTTTCGACCACATCAACCAGGTGGACCTGAGCCAGCGGCCGTTCACGCTGACCGGCGACAGCGGCACCTACACCTGCGACACGCTGATCATTTCTACCGGCGCGTCCGCCAAATACCTGGGCCTGGAATCGGAAACTGCCTTCATGGGCCGCGGCGTTTCCGGTTGCGCGACCTGCGACGGCTTCTTTTACCGGGAGCAGGAAGTCTGCGTGGTCGGTGGTGGCAACACGGCGGTCGAGGAAGCGCTGTACCTGTCCAACATTGCCAGCAAGGTCACGCTGGTGCATCGCCGCGACACCTTCAAGGCCGAAGCCATCCTGATCGACAAGCTGCATGAAAAGGTTGCCAGCGGCAAGATCGAGCTGCAACTGCACCAGACGCTTGAAGAAGTGCTGGGCGATGCCTCCGGCGTGACCGGCGTCCGACTGAAAAGCACGAAGACGGGCACCACGCAGGACCTCGCGCTCAAGGGCTGCTTCATCGCCATCGGCCACCATCCCAACACCGACATCTTCGCCGGCCAGCTGGAGATGAAGGACGGCTACATCCTCACCCAGGGCGGCCTGCAGGGCATGGCCACCATGACCAGCATTCCCGGCGTGTTCGCTGCAGGCGATGTGCAGGACCATGTGTACCGCCAGGCGATCACCAGCGCCGGCACCGGCTGCATGGCCGCACTGGATGCCCAGCGCTTTCTGGAGCAGAACGAATAAAAATGCCTTGAGTACCCAACGGCATTGGGGCCTGCACGGGTTGCAGGCAAGTGCACGCAATGGGCCGGATTTCAGATAATTTTGTTTTTGGGCTATAATTTATGGCTTAGCTGAGCATTCGT
>JAQGMN010000352.1 GCA_028292345.1 Polaromonas sp.
AGAGGCGGGCTTGGGCGGTCCGGCGCTGGCGCCGAACGGCAAATAGTCGCTCAATCCAGGGGTTATCCATCAGAAAAGAGTTTGCCTGGGTGTCAACCGGACCGCAAAGTCATCGCGGTTAAACTCCCGGCAGTCATAAATCCGTCATCTTTCGGACTTAATTTTTTGAGGATATCCCATGCTGTTCAGCAAGCTGTTGCCGCGCGAAGGCAATTTTTTCGAGATGTTCGACCAGCATGCCAACCGGATTGTCGAAGCCGCCCATGCCTTTTCCAAGATGGTGGCGAACTACAGCGATGTGGAAAAACGCAACCTGCACCACCGCGAAGTCGATGAAGCCGAGCGCGCCGCCGACCGCATCACCCATGAAGTCAGCCGCGTGCTGCACAAGACCTTCATCACGCCGATCGACCGGGACCAGATCCACCAGCTGATCAACACGCTCGACGACGTGGCCGACCTGATCCAGGATTCGGCCGAGACCATGGCGCTGTACGACGTTCGCCACATGACGGAGGACATCGTTCGCCTGACGGACCTGAGCGTCAGGTGCTGCGAACGCCTGAAGGATGCCGTCGCCCTGATCGGCAAGGTGCGCGACGCCGCCACCGCCGAAGCCGCGCTCAAGACCTGCGCCGAGATCGACAAGCTCGAATCGGACGCCGACCATGTGATGCGCTCGGCCATGAGCCGGCTGTTCCGCGAGGAGCCCGATGTGCGCGAACTCATCAAGCTCAAGGCGGTGTACGAACTGCTGGAAACCATCACCGACCGGTGCGAGGACGCGGCCAACCTGATCGAGGGCATCGTCCTCGAAAACTCCTGATTCCCGGCGACTGAAGCCGACCATCTCATGCAAACTGCACAGACCGCCCTCTGGGTCGTGGCCCTGCTCGTCTTCATGGCCATCGCCTTTGACTTCATGAACGGCTTCCACGATGCCGCCAACTCCATCGCCACGGTGGTGTCCACCGGCGTGCTCAAGCCCGGCCATGCCGTCATGTTTGCCGCCGCCTTCAATTTGCTGGCGCTGTTCGTCTTCCATCTCAGCGTGGCCGCCACCGTCGGCAAGGGCATCGTGCAGCCGGGCATCGTGGACACCCACGTCGTCTTCGGTGCGCTGATGGGCGCCATCACCTGGAACCTGGTGACCTGGTACTTCGGCATTCCCAGCAGTTCCTCGCATGCGCTGATCGGCGGCATCGTCGGCGCGGTGGTCGCCAAGTCCGGCACCAGCGCGCTGGTCGCGGGCGGCCTGGTCAAGACGGTGGCCTTCATCTTCATCTCGCCGCTGCTGGGATTCTTGCTCGGCTCGCTGATGATGGTGGCGGTGTCCTGGATCTGCCTGCGGGCCGCGCCGTCCAAGGTGGACCGCTGGTTTCGCCGCCTGCAACTGGTCTCGGCCGGCGCCTACAGCCTGGGCCACGGCGGCAACGATGCGCAAAAGACCATCGGCATCATCTGGATGCTCCTGATCGCCACCGGCTACACCGCCGCCGGCGACGCCGCACCGCCGACCTGGACGATCATCGTGTGCTACGCGGCGATTGCCGCCGGCACCATGTTCGGCGGCTGGCGCATCGTCAAGACCATGGGCCAGAAAATCACCAAGCTCAGGCCGGTGGGCGGCTTTTGCGCGGAAACCGGCGGCGCCATCACGCTGTTCCTGGCCACCATGCTGGGAATTCCGGTCTCGACCACCCACACCATCACCGGCGCCATCGTCGGCGTCGGCTCCACGCGCCGGGCTTCGGCCGTGCGCTGGGGCGTGGCCGGCAGCATCGTCTGGGCCTGGATACTGACCATTCCGGCCTCGGCCTGCGTGGCGGCCATCGCCTACTGGGTCAGCCTGCTGATTTTTGAATGAGCCCGGCCGCAGGGCAGGGGCGGCGGCGCTGAAAACGACATGTTCATCAATGAAAGCGTCCTGATGGATGACTTCATTTTTTTAAAAACTCAGGTACGCTTTCTTTCATGAACCTGCCAAAACTCAACAAGCCTTTCGCCATGATCCGGGAATTCCACCTGGCCGACTGGTTCACGCTGGCCAATGCCATCTGCGGCATTGGCGCCTTGTTTTCGATGATGAGCTACCTTCAGGCGAACGACGTCAGGCATGTCTACTTTGCCTGCTGGCTGGTCGTGGCCGCGCTGATTTTCGATGTGCTCGACGGCCGCATTGCCCGCTGGCGGCAGAAAACCTCGGCGATGGGCCGGGAACTCGACTCGCTGGCCGACATCATCTCCTTCGGCGTCGCCCCGGCCGTGATTGCCTACGGCTGCGGCATGCAGGGACTGTACGACCGCATCATCCTGGCCGGTTTCGTCGCCTGCGGCGTGTCCCGGCTGGCCCGCTACAACGTCACGGCCGAGTCGCTGACGGGCGACGGCGACAAGGTGAAGTATTTTGAGGGAACGCCCATTCCGACCTCGCTGGTGCTGGTCATGGTGATGCTGGTGGCCGCCTGGCAAGGCGCGCTGCAGGATTCGCTGTGGTTCGGACAGGTGCAGTTCGGCGGCTTCACGCTGCATCCGCTGGTGCTGCTGTTCGCGCTGTCCGGCTCGCTGATGGTCAGCCGCATCCACTTTCCCAAGCTCTGAGCCGGCGCCGCTGACGCGCCTGGCAGAAGGTGCCACCCGGCGGTTAAATTGACATGCACTTTCGCCTGGCCGCCGATGCCGTCCTGCTGCTGCACCTGGCCTTCATCGGGTTTGCCGTTTTCGGCGGGCTGCTCGCTTTGCGGTGGCGCCGGATGCCGCTGCTGCATCTTCCTGCCGTGGCCTGGGCTGTTTATGTGGAGCTGACGGGAAGCCTCTGCCCGCTGACGGCAATTGAAAACAGCTTTCGCCTCGGCGCCGGCCAGTCGGGTTATGCGGGCGGCTTTGTCGAGCACTATCTGTTCCCCCTGGTTTATCCCCCGGGCCTGACGCGTGAAGTCCAGTGGATTCTGGCCGCCGGGGTCGCCGGCATCAACATTGCCGTGTATTCGTGGCTGGCCTTTCGCCGGCCCTCCAGCGCCAGGAAGCCGGATGCCTGAAAAATGCAGGGCTGGGGCTGTGAGGGTTAACGCAGCCAGCAGGACGCTTGCCCGGCCGCAATTTGGTAGCATTTCCCGTCAATATTTTTTGACGTTCTTCGGAGATTTGCATGAAAAAAATCATCGCCGTCATGGCCATGGCCGCCTCGTCACTGGCCTTTGCCAGCAGCTGCCCCACCCACATGAAGGAAATCGACGCCAAGCTGTCCAGCAGCCCATCGGTTGCGGCCGCTGACATGGAAAAAGTCAAAAAGCTGCGCGCCGATGGCGAGGCCTTTCACAAGGCGGGCAAGCATGCGGAGTCTGAAAAGGCCCTGGGCGACGCCAAGAAACTTCTGGGAATCTAGGCCAGCAACCTGCTGGCGCCGCAGGCAGATTGCCTGCAACCGTTGAAAGTTGGCGGCCCGGCTTCCTGCACGCCGGGCCGGCAAACCACCCGCCTACCAGTCTTCCTTCACCGCCAGCACCGCATCCCTGCCGGCGGCCGCGCGTCCGGCCAGCCAGGCGGTCAGCGTGCCGGCCAGCACCACGCTGGCGCACAGCAGTCCCAATCGCAACCAAGGCACCTGCAGGTCCATGGTCCAGTGAAAGCTTTGCGGGTTGACGACAAACACCAGCACGGTCGATACCGCCAGGCCGAGCGCCAGCCCGGCCAGCGCGCCAATCACCGTCCAGGCCGCGCCTTCGCCGGCCACCACGGTCAAGATTTGCCGGCGCGTCAGTCCCAGGTGCGCGAGCAGGCCGAATTCCTTGCGCCGCGCCAGCACCTGCGCGCTGAAACTGGCCGCCACGCCGAACAGGCCAATGGCAATCGCCACGCCCTGCAGCCAGTAGGTCACGGCAAAGCTGCGGTCGAAAATCCTCAGCGACGTGGCGCGGATCTCGCTGACCGAGGCCATTTCCAGCAAGTCGCCGCTGCCGCCCGGCTGGCGGTCGGCCAGGCCGCGGATCGACTGCTGCACCGCGGCATCGGGCACGCTGCCGTCGATCCACAGCGCCAGGTCGTTGACCCGCGCGTCGCCGCTCAGGCGTTCGAAATCGCGCTGGTCCAGCATGATGGCGCCAAACTGCCGCGCATAGTCGCGCCACACGCCAGCCACGAAGAATTGCTGGTTTGCTATTGAATCCGTAGCTGCCTGCGCCCGCCCTGATTGCGCAAAAGCACTGAAAGCCTGTGAAATTGGCGCAAACACCGTGCCGGGCGCGGCGCCGTACAGGTCGACCATCGCCTCGCTCACGTAAATGCCGATCTGACCGGAAGGCACCGCGAGCGCTGGGCCGACCAGCGGCAGGTCGGCGGCCGGGCTGTCGATGGGCCGGGAAATCAGCGTGACCGCCGGCCTGGCAGCGTCAAGCAGCAGTGGCACGGTGCGCAGCGTGCTGACCCGCGCCACGCCGGGCAGGGCGC
The DNA here is from genome assembly GCA_028292345.1 of Polaromonas sp. Taxonomy (GTDB): domain Bacteria; phylum Pseudomonadota; class Gammaproteobacteria; order Burkholderiales; family Burkholderiaceae_C; genus Polaromonas. The sequence goes on from JAQGMN010000352.1 coordinate 4,447, forward strand.
CAAGCGCATCGACAAAGCCGGGCGAAAAATAGGCGGTGTCGCTGGCCGAGGCGCTCAGGGTGGAGCGCACATACAGGTCGGCCGGCAGCACCGTGTCCAGCCAGTTCGTGACCGAGCCGCGAAAACTCGCCACCATCACCGTCAGCGCCACGGCCAGGCTCAGCGACGCGACCACGCCGCTGACGGCCACGGCCGCGCTTTCGCGCACCCGCCGAGCGCGCTCGACCGCCAGCAGCGGCAGCAGGCGGTGCGACACCCACGGGCTGAGCCGGTCGTACAGCAGTGTGATCAGCCAGGGCAGCGCGGTGATGCCGCCGACCAGCAGCAGCGCCACCGACACATACGCCGCCAGGGGAATGCCGAACACCGGCGGCAGCATCGCCAGCAGGGCGCCGGCCGCTATCAAGAAGATGCTCAGCCAGTGCCTTGCGCCGGCAGCCGGGGCCAGGCCCAGCCCCTTGAGGGTTTGCGCCGGCGGCAGCTTTTGCGCCGCCCGCGCCGGCCACCAGCCGCCGATGCCGGCGGCCGCCACGCCCAGCAGCCCGTAGCCCAGCGCGGCGCCGCCGCTCCACTGCAGCGTCGGCGCGACGCCGGAAAAATAGCCGCCGCCCAGGTCGCCGCCCAGCAGGCGCAGCGCCAGCGCCGCCAGAGCGCCGCCCAGGGCGATGCCCGCCAGGCTGCCGACCATGCCCAGCGCCAGCGATTCGACCAGCACCAGCTGCAGGCGCTCGCGGCCGGTCAGCCCGAGCACGCCGAGCAATGCGAACTGCTGCGCCCGCTTGGCGACGCTGAGCGACAACACCGAAAACACCAGAAAGGCGCCGGTGAACAGCGCCACCAGCGCCAGCACCGTGAGGTTGACGCGGTAGGCGCGCGACAGGTTGCTGACGCGCTCGGCGGCGTCGCCCGGCGCGGTCGCGGTGATGCCGGCCGGCAGCCTCAGGCTGTCGATGAAGCCTCGGGCGTCGGCGCCCGCCCGCAGCCGCACGTCGATGCGCGACAGCTGGCCGCTGCGGCCGAACAGGTCCTGCGCCGCGCCAATGTCCATCACCGCCAGCGGCCCGCCGCCGGCGTTCACGCTGCCCGCCACGCTGACGACGCGCAGCTGCAGGCCGTCCTGCAGCTGCAGCCGGCCGCTGGCGAAGACCCGGCGCGCCGCCGGGTTGAGGAACACCGTGCCGGGCGCGAACAGCGCCATGCGGTCGGCGTCCTTCGCGGGCACCGGCATCAGGCCGGGCGCCACCGACGCCACGGCCAGCGCATCGACGCCGATGATGCGCAGGGACTGGCGCCGGGCCCGGTCGCCGTTTTCATCGAGCGCGTAGGTCGAGAGTTCCAGCACCGGGCTGGCCATGGCCACCTGCGGATGGCTGGCCACCTGGGCGTACAGCGCCTCGTCAAAGCTGCCCTGCACGGCCCGCAGTTCCAGGTCCGGCTGGCCGTTGACCGCGCGCACCGCCTGGGAGAACTCGCTGAGCGCCGAAGCATTGATCAGGTGCACCGAAAACGCCAGCGCCACGCCCAGCATCACCGCTAGGGCGGCGGCCACGCTGCGCCACGGGTGGTGGCGCAGTTCCTGCCAGGAAAAGGTTTGCAGCAGGGCGCGCATGGACTGGGTGGTTCCGCGCCTCAGGCCGAGATGCCGGTGCTGCTCAGGTGCAGCACCCGGTCGGCGCGCGCGGCGGCGGCGACCGAATGCGTCACCAGCACCATGGCCGCGCCGTGTTCGCGGGTCTGGGCGATCAGCGCGTCCATCACTTTCGCCGCCGTGGCCGGGTCGAGGTTGCCGGTCGGCTCGTCGGCCAGCAGCAGGCCGGGCCGGTGCACCAGCGCCCGGGCAATCGCCACGCGCTGCAGCTGCCCGCCGCTCAGCTGCTGCGGCAGGCGCCTGCCCAGGCCGCCCAGCCCGACGGCTTCGAGCAGCGCCTCGACGCGCGCATCGTCGGGCTCGCCGAGCAGCAGCAGCGGCAGGGCGACGTTTTGCGCCACGTCCAGGTGCGGCAGCACATGGAAGGCCTGGAACACAAAGCCGACCTGGCGGCGGCGCAGCAGCGCGCGCTGGTCGTCGCTCATTCGCCCCAGGTCGGCGCCGCCCAGGCTGACCGTGCCTTCGTCCCAGCTGTCGAGCCCGGCCATGCAGTTGAGCAACGTGGACTTGCCCACGCCCGACTCGCCGACGATGGCGACGAATTCGCCAGGCGCCACGTTCAGGGTGACCTGGCTGAACACGGCCGTGTCGCCGTAGCGCTTGCCGAGATTGTTGATGGTCAGGCTCATGCGAAAGCCCTGGCGTCGGCATTGACCAGCTCCAGCACCTGCTCCAGCGCCGTGGGGCCGTCGCAGGCGACGACGCGGCGCTGCGGCATCGAGCGCAGCCAGGTGATCTGCCGCTTGGCCAGCTGTCGCGTGGCAAAGATGCCTTTGTCGCGCAGCTCGCCCATGGGGCTGGTGCCGTCCAGTGCCTCCCAGGCCTGGCGGTAGCCGACGCAGCGCATGGCCGGCAGGTCGGGCGTCAGGTCGCCGCGCGCCCGCAAGGCCTTCACTTCATCCATGAAGCCCGAAGCCAGCATGGCGTCGAAACGCCGGGCGATGCGGTCGTGCAGCCAGGCGCGGTCGGCCGGTTCCAGGGAAATAAGTGTTGTGGCGCTTGCTGCGTCTGCGCTGCCAGCTATGCTTTCGCTAGCGTTTCGGTGATGGAAGAAGGACAGCGGCCGGCCGGACACCCGGAACACCTCCAGCGCCCGCGAGATGCGCTGCGAATCGTTCGGCGCCAGCCGCGCCGCGGTGACCGGGTCCACCTGCGCCAGTTCGGCATGCAGCGCCGGCCAGCCCTGGCCGGCCGCTTCGAGCGCCAGCACCGCGCGCACCGCAGGGTCGGCCGGCGGCATGTCGTCCAGGCCGTCGAGCAGCGCCTTGAAGTACAGCATGGTGCCGCCCACCAGCAGCGGCAGCCGGCCGCGCGCGCCGATGTCCTGGATCAGCCGCTGCGCATCCTGCACGAACTCGGCGGCGCTGTAGGCATGCAGCGGGTCGCGGATGTCGATCAGGTGGTGCTTCACCGCGGCCAGTTCGCAGGCAGACGGCTTGGCCGTGCCGATGTCCATGCCGCGGTAGACCAGCGCCGAATCGACGCTGATGATCTCGACGGGCCAATGCCGTGCAATCGCCAGCGCGGCCGCCGTCTTGCCCGATGCCGTGGGGCCGGCCAGCGCGATGCAGCGACTATTCAGGGAGGGCGCGGTGCGCGCCGGTTCAAGGGAAACAGACATGCGGGCTAGGCTACCAGAAAGGCGCCCGGCCCATCATTGCGCGGCGAGCAGGCCGGCGCCGCCGGCACGCGCGCCAAACAGGCCGGCCAGCGCCACGCGGTACTGCGCCTGGCCCAGGGAATTGGTGTTGTGGTGCGATCCGCCCTCGACCAGCACGAAGGCCTTGGGTTCCTGCGCCGCTTCATACAGCCTGCGGCCCAGCGCCGGCTGGATCAAGCGGTCGTCCGAGCCATGCACCACCAGCAGCGGCGAGCCCAGGCGGGTGACTTTGTCCACCGATTCGAAAGGCTGGGTGATCAGCAGGCGCAGCGGCAGCCAGCCCCATTTCATGGTCCCGACCACATCGGCGATCGAGGTGAAGGTGCCTTCGACGATGGTGCCGGCCTCGTTGTCCACCCGCGCCGCCAGTTCGATGGCGACCGCGCCGCCCAGCGAATGGCCGAAGATGTAGCGCGGCTGGTCCGGCTGGCGGGCGCCCAGCCAGTCCCAGGCGGCGCGGGCGTCTTCGGCGGCGATGCTTTCCGAGGGCAGGCCGGGCGAGCTTTTGCCGAATCCCCGGTAGTCGATGGCCAGCACCGAAAAACCCAGTTCCTGCATGCGCCGTATCCGCGATGCCGAGCCCTCGACATTCCAGCGCGCGCCGTGCAGGTACAGCATCTGGGGTGCCTTGGCGCCGCTCCAGGCGGCCGGTCCGGTGGCGGCCAGCCACAGCCCGTGCAGCCTGACCGGCTGGCCGGTCGTGCTCGATTCGAAGTCGATCCAGACATCCTGCATGTCCTGCACCAGGCCGGCGCTCGCGCCCCAGCTGCGGTCGCTGGGCTGGAAGATCCAGCCGCGCTGTTTTTCGTCGAGGGTTGCGCATCCGGCCAGAACGGCGAATGCCAAAGCGAGGGAGGAAATGATGGGCCAGTGTTTCATTGCTTCCAACTGACCCATCTTGAAACAAAAAGTTCTCGCTCCGGATGCTGAAGATGACAAAGTTCCGGTAAAGCCGCTAGCCGATGCCAGCCCAGGTAGCCGGCAGCCGTGCCAGGCCCAGGCGGACCGGCTGGGCGGATTCAGACCACGCCCTGCGCCAGCATGGCATCGGCCACCTTGACAAAGCCCGCCACGTTGGCGCCATCGACATAGCTCAGCGTGCCGTCCTCGCGCCGGCCGTACTGCAGGCAGGCGCCATGGATGTCGCGCATGATCTGCAGCAGCCGCGCATCGACCTCGTCGCGCGACCACGACAGGCGCATCGCGTTCTGGCTCATCTCCAGCCCCGACGTGGCCACGCCTCCGGCATTGCTCGCCTTGCCCGGCGCATACAGCACGCCGTTGCCTTCGAAGACGCGCACCGCCTCCAGCGTCGAGGGCATGTTGGCGCCTTCGGCCACGCAGATGACGCCGTTCTTCACCAGCGTGGCGGCATCATCGGCGTCCAGCTCGTTCTGCGTCGCGCAGGGCAGGGCGACATCGACCGGAACATGCCAGGGCCGCACACCCGCGTGAAAGGCCACGCCGGTGCGACTGGCATAGTCGTTGACCCGGCCGTAGAGGTGGTTCTTGACCTCCATCAGCTCGGCGAGTTTTTCGGTCGTGAACCCGTCTTCATCGACGATGGTGCCGCTGGAATCCGACACGGTGATGACCCGGGCCCCCAGCGCGATGGCTTTTTCCACCGCGTACTGGGCCACATTGCCCGAGCCCGACACGCTGACGCGCAGGCCGTCGAGCGACCGGCCTTTCTGCCTGAGCATTTCCTCGGCGAAATAGACCGTGCCGTAGCCGGTGGCTTCGGGCCGGATCAGCGAGCCGCCAAAGCTCAGGCCCTTGCCGGTGAACACGCAGTCGGCGCGGTTGGTCAGCTTTTTCATCATGCCGGCCATGAAGCCGACCTCGCGCCCGCCCACGCCCATGTCGCCCGCCGGCACGTCGGTGTCCGAGCCCACATGGCGGAACAGTTCGCTGACAAAGGCCTGGCAGAAACGCATGACCTCGAGCGGGCTCTTGCCCTTGGGGTCAAAGTCCGAGCCGCCCTTGCCGCCGCCCATGGGCAGCGTGGTCAGCGCATTCTTGAAGGTCTGCTCGAAGGCGAGGAACTTCAGGATCGACAAATTCACCGAAGGATGAAAGCGCAGGCCGCCCTTGTACGGTCCGATGGCCGAGCTGTGCTGGATGCGGTAGCCCCGGTTGACGCGGACTTCGCCCCGGTCGTCGATCCACGAGACGCGGAACATGACCGTGCGCTCGGGCTCGATCAGCCGGTCGAGCAGGCCGTGCTCGGCATACTTCGGATGCTTTTCAATGTAGGGCCAGAGGCTTTCGAGCACCTCGGTCGTGGCCTGGAGGAATTCCGGCTGGCCTGGATTGCAGCCGGCGACATGGCTTAAAAAGCTGTCCAGGGTTTTGTATTTCATCCGTTCAATTCCTCATATTGGTGCATAAACTCATGCGGAAATAGCATTTTGCAGCGAAACAGGCCTGTTTTTGGCTTGCATCCCTATCGGCGTACATGAAATGCACCAAATAAGGGCTTTGATTTTGGCGAAACCTGTCATCGTTCCCGTCAAAAGGTGCTTATTGCACTGCAGCGCGCCTCTACACTTTGGCCATGATGACAAGCCGTTTTTCCTCCCCTTCCACTGCCGCCCGCGCCCTGGGACTGGCGGGCCTGCTTCCTTTCGTGGCCGGTGCGGTGGCGCTGGCCGTGCTGGAGGCGCCTGGCTTGCGCGCCTGGGCGGGAACGGCGCTGGCGGCTTACGGCGCGCTGATCGCCACCTTTCTCGGCGGCATCCACTGGGGGCTGGCGATGCGGGGCGTGCCGCCCGTCAGCGCGCGCCTGGGCTGGGGCGTGTCGCCGAGCCTGCTGGCCTGGGTCGCCCTGCTGTTGCCGGTCGGCGCGGGGCTGTGGCTGCTGGCCGCGCTGCTGCTGGCCTGCTATGCGGTCGACCGAACGCTGTATGCCAGCGCCGGGCTGTCGGGCTGGCTGGGCCTGCGCCTGCAACTAACCGGCGTCGCCACCTTGTGTTGCCTAGTGGGCGCCTCGGTGGCGCCTTAAGTCAACTTGGAGGGTTCCGGGCTTTCAGCGCCCGCGTAAAAATAGGTTATCCAAATCTTTCAGTCTGCCCTGGCTGGCGATAATCAATCACAACGTCCATGCAGTCCATAAACTCACAACCTTTCCTTTTTAATCAAGCTGCATTACCAGGTTTTTGCCAGATCAGTGATGCCGTGCAAGGGTTGGCTCATGCTTCAGGTGTGGATGAACGAGGCGCGGTATTTACCAAGCGCGAGGTAGTTGACTTCATTCTTGACCTGGTGGGTTATTGCGCATCAGAACCGCTTTGGGAGCGCTCATTGCTGGAGCCTTCGTTCGGAGCGGGTGATTTTCTAGTTCCGGCTGTTGAACGTCTCCTGGCTGCTCGAAGGAGGGCGCTGGAAGAAGGCCAGAAGGTAGGGTGTATTTCAGGCTGTATCCGTGCCATCGAACTGCATCGGCAAACATTTGACCGGGTCCGCGAAAAATTATTGAACATCCTGCATAAAGCCGATTTTTCCTTTTCTGATGCGGCGGGGCTGGCGGATACTTGGCTTGTTCAGGGCGATTTTTTGCTTGCGCAACTGCCACGCAATTTTGATTTCGTCGTTGGCAACCCCCCCTATGTTCGTCAGGAATTGATTCCCGCAGCACTGCTTCAGGAGTACCGCCGCCGATTTCTGACACTCTATGACCGGGCAGATCTTTATGTTCCGTTTATAGAGCGCTCACTTTGCCTGCTGGCCAAAAACGGAAAGCTCGGTTTTATCTGTGCTGATCGCTGGATGAAAAACCGCTACGGCGGACCCTTGCGCGCTTTAGTGTCAAGAGGCTTTCATCTTCGAGCTTACGTTGACATGGCGGATACGCCAGCGTTTCATTCGGAGGTGATGGCTTATCCGGCAATAACGCTGATTGTGAATGAACCCTCAGGCCCGACGCGTGTTGCTGCGCAACCCAAAATTGAGGTTCAGGCGCTCAAGGTTCTGTCCCGAGCATTGACTTCCTCCGATGCATCGCCGCTAGTGCGAGAACTGTCTGGTGTCGTTAACGGTGAAGAGCCATGGGTATTGCATTCCTCTGGACACATCGACTTGGTCCGTCGTATGGAAGCCCTGTTTCCGATGCTTGAAGAGGCCGGCTGCAAAGTGGGTATTGGTGTCGCCACCGGAGCGGACAAGGTTTACATCGGGCTGATGGATGCGCTCGATGTGGAAGAGGACCGCAAGCTGCCTTTGGCCATGACGCGCGATTTGCTGACAGGAAGAATTGAGTGGCGCGGATACGGAGTGATCAATCCCTTTACCGATGAAGGCCCGCTGGTTGACCTGGCAAAGTATCCCCGGCTCAAACGCTATTTCGAAGCCCACAAGTCACTCATTGCCAGCCGGCATGTGGCACAAAAGACGCCAGCCAACTGGTATCGCACGATTGACCGCATCACACCTTCCCTGGCCAGGCGGCCCAAGTTGCTGATTCCCGACATCAAGGGCCAGGCGCAGGTGGTGTTTGAAGAAGGCGTGCTCTACCCGCACCACAATCTGTATTTTGTGGTGTCCGATACCTGGGAACTGCGCGCTTTGCAGGCAGTCTTGCTGTCTCGTCTGACGCGGCTTTTCATCAGCACTTATTCAACCAAGATGCGCGGCGGTTTCTTGCGATTTCAGGCGCAATACCTGCGGCGCATAAGGCTGCCGCTATGGAAAACGGTTGGCGCGCCCTTGCGCGAGCGTCTCGTACAGGCCGCTATCGCACTTGACCTGGATGCCTGCGATGAGGCGATGGCTGAACTTTACGGACTGACGCAGCATGAGAAGCAAATGCTCGCTCCAAAAACTGCAACGACGGAAAACCATGGCGCTTGATCTGGCGAATTACGAGACAAAGACAAAAGATGCTGTCAAGGCTTTCTGGGGCCATCGGGAAGCAGCGCGAAAAAAGCAGATCGAGGCAGGCAAGATCGATCAGGGCGAACGCTCCGGTGTCACGGGCGGCAGGAATCTGGATGGTTTTATCGCGTTGATCCTCGATCTCGTCAAAGCCAATGGACTGGGCCATGCGGACATTCACTTGACGCGGGCGCTGGTGACGCTGCCCGGCTACTTTCGCCCCACCAAGCTGTGGGATCTGGTGGTGATTCATCAAGGTCATCTGGTGGCCGCCATCGAACTCAAGAGCCAGGTTGGTCCCTCGTTTGGAAACAACTTCAATAACCGCACTGAAGAGGCCATTGGCACGGCCCATGATTTCTGGACGGCTTATCGGGAAAAAGCTTTTGGCGAACAGCCCAGGCCTTTTGTCGGCTGGCTGATGGCGGTTGAAGATACCGAGCGTTCAAGATCGCCGGTTAAAGATAAATCGACCCACTTCCCGGTATTTGCCGAGTTCCAGGGAGCGTCGTATCTGAGGCGCTACGACATTCTCTGCCAGCGCCTCGTTCTGGAGCAGCTGTACACGAGTGCGTCAGTCATGGCTTCGCCTCGCAGCGCCGTCAAGACCGGGGAGTATTCGGAGCTTTCGGAAATGACGGGCCTCAAAACCTTCATTCGTTCTTTCGCGGCCCATATTGCCGCAGAAACCGCTCGCTAACGCCCGCGCAGAAACAGGCTGTCGAGTTCCTTCACGCTGACCTGGCGCCAGGTCGGCCGGCCGTGGTTGCACTGGTCGGAGCGGTCGGTCGCTTCCATCTGGCGCAGCAGGGCGTTCATCTCGTCGAGCGTCAGGCGCCGGTTGGCGCGCACCGCGCCGTGGCAGGCCATGGTGCCGAGCAGTTCGTTGCGCGCCCGCTCGACCACGGTGCTGGCATCGTGCTGCGCCAGTTCGGCCAGCACGCTCCGGGCCAGTTCCACCGCGTCGCCGGCCGCCAGGCTGGTGGGTACGGCCCGCACCGCCAGCGTTCTGGGCGAAAACGGCGTGATCTCCAGGCCCAGCAGCGCCAGCGTGTCGATGCACGCTTCGGCCGTGGCCACTTCGTGCGGCGTGGCGGCAAACGTCGCGGGGATCAAGAGGGGCTGGCTGGCGATGCGCGAGGTGTCCAGCTGGCTTTTCAGCCGCTCGTAGACGATGCGCTCATGGGCCGCATGCATGTCCACGATGACCAGGCCCTGGCTGTTTTCCGCCAGGATGTAGACGCCCTGCAACTGCGCCAGGGCCCGGCCCAGCGGCCAGTCGCCCTGGGGCAGGGCGGTGTCCGTCTGCGGTCCGGACTGCGGCTGTTCGGGGGCAGCGTGGGCGCCGGGCATGAAGCGGTCGGGCGCAACGGGCTTGGCCGTGCCGGGCGGCACCGGCCACAGGGCTTCGAAGTCCGACACGCGGTTTCCCTGGTCTGCTCCGAATTTGATAGCTGGTTGCGCCCATCCCTGCTGCGCAAAAGCCTGTTTTGGCTTGAAATTGAGGTTCGGTGACGACTGGGGGGCGGCCTCGGCGGGCATGGCATTCGCGCTGGCCGCGCCGGCGCGGGGCGCGGCCAGCGCATCCTGCACGCCATGGCGCACCGCCTGGTGCACTTCGCGGCTGTCGCGAAAGCGCACCTCGATCTTGGTCGGGTGCACATTCACATCGACCCGCGCCGGGTCTATCTCGACATACAGCGCATACACCGGCTGGCGGTGGCCGTGCAGCACATCCTCGTAGGCGCTTCGGGCGGCATGCGCGAGCACCTTGTCGCGCACGAAGCGGCCGTTGACATAGGCAAACTGCTGGTCGGCGCGTGAACGGGCGGCGTCGGGAATGCCGGCCCGGCCCCAGACGCGCACCGCCGGCCGGCCATCGGCCCGCAGCGCGCTGCTTTCATAGCGCACGGCCACCGACTGCCCGACGAATTCGGCGCCCAGCACATCGGCCAGCCGCTGCACCGGATGCGCCAGGCTGTGCGCGCCGGCCAACGCGCCGCTGCAGGCGCGCCACTGCTCGACCAGCTTGCCTTCGTGCCAGATGGCAAAGCCCACGTCGGGCCGCACCAGGGCATGGCGGCGAACGGCCTCGATGCAGTGCGCCAGTTCGGTGGCGTCGGTTTTCAGGAACTTTCGCCGCGCCGGCGTGGCATAGAACAGCTCGCGCACCTCGACGCTGGTGCCGAGCGCGCGGGGGGCCGGCTTCAACTCGCCGGTGCGGCCGTCCAGCTGCCAGGCGTGTTCGGCATCCAGCGTGCGCGAAACCAGGCTCATGTCGGCAATGGAGTTGATCGCGGCCAGCGCCTCGCCCCGAAAGCCCATGGTGCCCACGGCTTCCAGGTCCTGCAGCGACGCGATCTTGCTGGTCGCATGGCGGCGCAGCGCCACCGGCAGTTCTTCGCGGGCAATGCCCAGGCCGTCGTCCTCGACCAGGATCAGCCGCACGCCGCCGGCCGACAGGCGCACCGTGACCTGCGTCGCGCCGGCATCGAGCGCATTGTCGAGCAGTTCGCGCACCACCGAGGCGGGGCGCTCCACCACCTCGCCGGCGGCGATCTGGCTGATCAGTTCATCGGGAAGGTCGCGGATGGGGCGGCGCGCGGCCGGGTCTTGGGGCGTCATGAAGCGCCGATTCTAGGCGCACGGGAAATGCCCCGGCGCCTGCCGCGCCGCCCTGGCGCCGCCTCAGGAGGTCTTGCGCGGGAAGCGTCCCAGGAAGGTCAGGCAGTACAGCGCGGCAAGGCCCACCAGGATGTACACGGCCCGCGTGGCGGTGGTCATGTCGCCAAAAATCCGGGCCACCAGGTCAAAATCGAAGGCGCCCACCAGGCCCCAGTTGATGCCGCCGACGATGGTCAGGACCAGGGCGATGTAGTCCAGCACATTGGGCGTGAAGCCGGCATGCGGCGTGTGGCCTGAATTGTCCGAATAGGATGTGGTCGTGCTCATGGCATTTCTCCTGTGAAAGCGTTGCAGTGGATGAAAATGAACGCATTCGATGCGAACAAGCGCGATTAGAGAAGCTGGGCCCGGCCCGTTTTTTCAGCCCTTGTCCCCAACGCGTGTAAGACGATGCCGACATGGCTCGGCCAGCGCGGCAGTGGCCGGGAAAAAGCCCTGGATGACCTGTCAAAATCGCCTGCATGGAACTAGCCGCCTACCTCATCGATTTCATCCTTCACGTCGACAAGCACCTGGAAGCCTTCGTGGCCAGCTATGGCCTGTGGGTCTATGCACTGCTGTTCCTGATCATCTTTGTCGAGACCGGCGTGGTCGTCATGCCGTTCCTGCCGGGCGATTCGCTGCTGTTTGTCGTCGGGGCGATGTGCGGCGTCGGCCTGATGAGCTATCCGCTGGCCATGGGCCTGCTGTTTGTCGCGGCGGTGCTGGGCGACCAGTGCAATTATTCGGTGGGCCGGTATATCGGGCCGAAGGTGTTCCAGTGGGAAGACTCGCGCTTTTTCAACAAAAGGGCATTCAACCAGGCGCATGCCTTTTACGAGCGCTATGGCGGCGTGACCATCATCGCGGCGCGCTTCATGCCGTTTTTGCGCACCTTCGCGCCTTTTGTCGCCGGCATTTCGCACATGAGCCGCGGCAAGTTCTCGCTGTTCAACGTCGTCGGTGCGGCGCTGTGGGTGGGCGGCATCGTCACCGCCGGCTATGCCTTCGGCAACGTGCCTTTCGTCAAGACGCACCTGGACAAGATCATCTGGGCGATGATCCTGGTGCCCGGCCTGTTCGTGCTGTTTGGCGCCTGGCGGGCCCGGCGCCAGGCCGGCAGCACGCCGGTCCAGTCCTGAACGCGGCGCGCCATTGCGGCGGCGGCCATAGCTTTGCCGCAATGGCCCGCCACCGCTTTGCACCCTGTGTCCATCCGGCCGCACTGCGATTTTTTGAATGACCCTGATGTCGATGACCCTTCGCGCCGTGCGCACCCTGCCCGAACTGCTCGCCTTCCGGCTGGCCGAGAGCCCCGGGGGCGCGGCTTACCGCGTGTTTGACCAAGCCGCCAGCCAGTGGCAGACGACATGCTGGGTCGAGGCCGGTGGGCGCATCGCGCAATGGGCCAGGGCCTTGGCGTCGATGCGGCTGGAGCGGCAGGCGCGCATCGCCATCCTGCTGCCCAACGGCCTGGACGCCGTCTGCATCGACCAGGCCGCGCTGTCGCTGAGCCTGGTGCCGGTGCCGCTGCATGCCATCGACAATCCCGGCAGCATTGCCTACATCCTGTCGGACTGCGAGGCGCGGGTGTTGATGGTGCCCAGCCTGGCCCAGTGGCGCGCCATCGAAGGCGTCGGCCTGGCGCTGCCGGCGCTGCGGCAGGTCGTCGTGGCGTCGCTTGATGCCCTTCCGGCCGGTTCCGCCGGCGCTGGGGTGTCCGTGGTTTCGCTGGCCGGCTGGCTGGCGGCGGGGCAGGGCGTGCCAGATGCCGAGCAGCCGCCAACTGCCGGCGACCTGGCGGCCATCGTCTACACCTCGGGAACGACCGGCAAGCCCAAGGGCGTGATGCTCACGCATGCGAACGTGGTGTCCAACGTGCTCGCCATATTGGCGCGCGTGGTGCCGACGGCGGACGATGTGTTCTTGTCCTTTTTGCCGCTGTCGCACACCTTCGAGCGCACCGCCGGCTACTACCTGCCGCTGGCCACCGGCAGTTGCGTCGCCTATGCGCGTTCGGTGGCGCTGCTGGCCGAAGACCTCAGGACGGTTCGGCCGACGGTGCTCATCTCGGTGCCGCGCATCTATGAGCGGGTGTTCGGCAAATTGCAGGAGTCGCTGGCCGGCTCGGCGCTGAAGACGCGCCTGTTCCAGGCCGCGCAGGCCGTGGGCTGGCGGCGGTTCTGCAAGGCGCAGCGTTTGGCGCTGGCCGATGGCGAAGGCAGCGCCTGGGCGGTGCTGGACCCGCTGCTGTGGCCCGTGTTTGAGCGGCTGGTGGCCGGCAAGCTGCGGGCGCAGTTCGGCGGGCGGGTGCGGGTGGCGGTGAGTGGCGGCGCGCCGCTGTCGCATGCCGTGGCGCGCTGCTTCCTGGGGCTGGGCCTGCCGCTGCTGCAGGGCTACGGCATGACGGAAACCTCCCCGGTCGTGGCGGCCAACGGCGTCGATGACAACGATCCGGCGACGGTCGGACGCCCGCTGCCCGGCGTCGAGGTGCGCATCGGCGGCAACCGCGAACTCCAGGTGCGCGGCCCGTCGGTGATGCAGGGCTACTGGAAGCGCGCCGACGACACGGCCCGCGTGCTTGAGCCGGACGGCTGGCTGTCCACCGGCGACCAGGCCGAACTGCGGGACGGCCGCATCCGCATCATGGGCCGGATCAAGGAGATCATCGTGACCTCGACCGGCGAAAAGGTGCCGCCGGGCGACCTGGAACTGGCGATGGCGGTCGATGCGCTGTTTGCGCAGGTGCTGGTGGTCGGCGAGAACCGGCCCTTCATCGCCTGCGTGTCGGTGGTCCATCCGGCCGAATGGCAGCGCCTGGCGGCTTCGCTCGGGCTCGATGGCGACGACGACGCCAGCCTGAACCTGCCCGCCGTCCACCGGGCGGCGCTGGCCCGGGTGGCGGCCCAGACCCGCGACTTTGCCCGCTACGCCATGCCGCGCGCGATCTTCCTGACGCGCGAGCCCTGGACGGTGGAAAACACGCTGATGACGCCCACCCTCAAGCTCAAGCGCAACAACCTGACGGCGCGCTACGCCCGCGAGATCGAGGCGATGTACCGTCCGGAAATGCGCCAGGCAAAGGTGCCGGCATAGGCCTTCGTGGACAGCCGCCTGACTTGCGGTGCTGTGCGGGCGAAAAAAAAGACGACCCGCTGAAATTAATCAGGAATCGTCTTTTCTTGGCTTCAGCCGGTCCGGCTAAAGCAGTTGGTGCGACACCGCCCGGGCTGGCCGGTGCGGTGGGCAGGCCGGAAAGCTTAGTTGCGCTTGCCGACCTCGTTGCCGATCAGGGCGCCGGCAGCAGCGCCGCCAACGGTTCCGAGCGTGCCGCCGAACACGGCATTGCCTGCCACGCCGCCGAGCACTGCGCCAGCGCCGGTGCCGATTTGCGCATTGGTCGGGTTGGTTCCGCAGCCGGTCAGGGCAATCAGGGAAGCTGCAGCGGCTGACATCAAAATTTTCGTGATCATGGTTTTCACCTTTTCTGTTGGGATCCAGGCTAATTCGCCAGAGGGCGCCACGTTGTGACATCCCGGCGCAGCCTGTGGTTTCAGTCTAGTGCATGAATTTAAGCCGGACTGTAGGCAAAAATCGCCGGCCTGTGTCGTATGGGCGGTTCCTGGCCAGGTCAGCCTTTTTTACAGGGCGCGGTTGCGTGCCAGCGGCGGGTTGTTGGCAAAGTAGCGCGAAATGCCGCGCATCAGCGCATCGGCCAGCTGGATCTGGTAGCCGTCGCTGCGCAGCCGGGCTTCTTCGGCTGGATTGCTGATGAAGGCGGTCTCGACCAGCACGCTGGGAATGTCGGGCGCCCTGAGCACCGCGAAGCTGGCCTGCTCGACGCGGGCCTTGTGCAGCTTGCCGACATTGCCGATCTCGCCCAGCATGGCGCTGCCCAGCTTCATGCTGTCGTTGATCTGCGCCGTGGTGCTCATGTCGAACATGGCGCGCTGCACCTGCGCATCCTTGGCCTTGACATTGATGCCGCCGACCAGGTCGGCCGAGTTTTCCTTGTCGGCAATCCAGCGCGCCGCGCTGCTCGACGCGCCTTTTTCGCTCAGGGCAAACACGCTGGCGCCCGCAGGCGTCTCGGTGAAGAAGGCGTCGGCATGCAGGCTGATGAACAGGTCGGCCTTGACGCTGCGCGCCTTTTGCACCCGGACATGCAGTGGCACGAAAAAGTCGGCGTCGCGCGTGAGGTAGGCGCGCATGTTGGGCTGCTGGTTGATGCGGTCGCGCAGGCGGTGCGCGATCTGCAGCACCACGTCCTTCTCGCGCGTGCCGCCCGGGCCGATGGCGCCCGGGTCTTCGCCGCCGTGGCCGGGGTCGAGGGCGACGATGACCAGGCGGTCGGTCTTGCTCTCCATCTCGGGCGCTGTGTCGCTTCTTGAAAAAGGCGTGGAGCCGGCCTGCGGCCGGACCGGCGGCAGCCTGATGGTCGGCGGCGGTTCCACCGACGCAACCACCGGCGGCCTGGGGGCGCCCCCCGGCCGGACGGCGTTGTCCGCCACGCTGGCTGGCGGCGCAGCTGGCGCCGGCGCGGAAGCGGCCTTGCTTGACTGCTGCGCCATCAGGCTGCCCAGCGGGTCGTTTCCCTGGCCGGCGGCATTGCCCGGCGGCGGCGCTGATGGCGCAGTGGCCACGGGCGCGGCCGGCTTGGCCGGGTCGGCCAGCCGTTCGGCAATCAAGGCTTCCAGCGGGTCCAGCGGCTGCGCCGGGTACAGGTCGAACACCAGCCGGTGCTGGTAGGCGGCCACCGGCGCCAGGCTGAAGACCTGCGGCAGCATCGGCTTTTTCAGGTCCATGACCAGCCGCACCACGCCGGGCGAATTCTGCCCGACGCGAATGCCCGAGATGTTCGGGTCGTCGGACTTGACCTTGGCGACGAGTTCGCGCAGCGCCGGGATCAGGTCGATGCCCTCGATGTCCACGGCCAGCCGGGGCGGCTCGGGAATGAAGAACTGGCGCGCCTTGATCTCGGTGTCGGATTCGATGGTCAGGCGGGTGTAGTCTTTCGACGGCCAGACCCGAACCGCCACGATGGTGGCGCCCCGGGCAATGTCCCCGGCGCCCAGCAGCAGCACGATGCCGCCCATCTGCAGCGCATGGCGGCGGCTCGGACCCTTGGGTGACTTCTTGTGGTTCATGCCAGTAACTCCGCCCCCGTGGGGGTATGGGCCGTCAGGGTGATGCGCCGCGACTCGTCGGGCTGCATCTCGATGGCAATCACCAGGTCGGGCCGGGGCAGATGATCGCCTGCCTTTTCCGGCCACTCCACCAGCTTGAGCCCGGGGCTGGCGAATGTCTCGCGGAACCCGGCTTCTTCCCACTCGTGGGGATCGTTGAAGCGGTAAAAGTCAAAATGCCAGATTGCCAATTCCGGATTGTGGCCCGAGTCAAGGGTTGATGCTTCCAATGTGTAAGGTTCTACAACCGCATAGGTGGGGCTCTTGATGCGTCCCTGCACGCCCAGGCTGGCGAGCAGGTGGCGCACGAACGTCGTCTTGCCGGCGCCCAGGTCGCCGTGCAGCTCGATCAGCGCGCGCCGGATCGCCGGCTTGGCGGCCAGTGCCCGCGCAAGGGATTGCGTGGCCGCCTCGTCGGGCCAGGTCATGTTTTTTACAATCAGCGGATGCCGACCTGCCATCAGTGGAACAGTCATCAATTCGTTTCTCAAATTCAAACCTGGGCGCGGGAGCTTGGATTTTCGCAGACCGGTATCGCGGGTGTCGATTTGTCGTCGGCGGAACCGGGATTATCGGCCTGGCTGGCCGCAGGTTT
This sequence comes from Polaromonas sp., assembly GCA_028292345.1. Taxonomy (GTDB): domain Bacteria; phylum Pseudomonadota; class Gammaproteobacteria; order Burkholderiales; family Burkholderiaceae_C; genus Polaromonas. The sequence goes on from JAQGMN010000352.1 coordinate 21,072, forward strand.
TCATGGCGACATGCATTACATGCAATCGCACGGAATGAAAAGGGCCCGGCCCGCCGAACTCGTTCCCGGCACAGTCAGCGTGATCACCGCGCGAATGGATTACTTGCCGGTTTCCACCCCCAGCCAGCCCGGCGAATGGCAGGCGATGGAACTGAGCCGGCTGCAGCGGCCGTCCGAAGGCATTGTCTCGGTCTATGCCCGGGGCCGCGACTACCACAAGGTGCTGCGCGCCCGGCTGCAAAAACTGGCCGAGCGCATCAGCGCCCATGTCGGGCCGTTCGGCCACCGGGCCTTCACCGACTCGGCGCCGGTGCTGGAGGCCGAACTGGCGGCCCGCAGCGGCCAGGGCTGGCGCGGCAAGCACACGCTGGTGCTGAACCGCGAGGCGGGCTCGATGTTCTTTCTCGGCGAGATCTATGTGGACATTGCCCTGCCGCCGAGCGAGCCGGTCACGGCGCACTGCGGCAGCTGCCAGGCCTGCATCGACATCTGCCCGACGCAGGCCATCGTGGCGCCGGGCAAGCTCGATGCGCGGCGTTGCATTTCTTACCTGACGATAGAGCATGCCGGGCCGATTCCGTTGGAACTGCGCCACTTGATCGGCAACCGCATCTATGGCTGCGACGACTGCCAGCTGGCCTGTCCGTGGAACAAGTTTGCGCGGCGCAGCAGCCTGAGCGATTTCGACGAACGCCAGGGCCTGAGCGGCCAGCAACTCGCCACGCTGTTCGGCTGGAGCGAGGAAGACTTCCTGCGGCTGACCGAAGGCAGCCCGATCCGCCGCATCGGCCATGAGCGCTGGCTGCGCAACATTGCGGTGGCGATGGGCAATGCCTTGCGCGGCGGCATGGCGGACTCGGCGCAGGAAGCCGGCCTGCGCGCCAGCCTGCAGGGCCGCGCCGATCACCCCAGCAGCATGGTTCGCGAGCAGGTGGCCTGGGCGCTGGGCCAATAGGCTGCGCAAGGGTGTATTTACGATGAAAAGCGGCTTTTGCGCATGCTGCAAAAGCCTGAGCAGCTATTAAATAAATAGCATGCAGTTGCCGGTGCCGGCGGCTTTCAGTTCAGCAGGCCGAGCGCGAACGGCAGGCTCACCATGCCCAGCAGCGTGGACAGCGTGACCAGTCCGGCTACATAGCCGCCGTTGTAGCCCATGCGCGCGGCCAGCACATAGGCGCTCGACGCCGTGGGCAGGCCCGAAAATGCCAGCAGGATGCTGCTTTGCACGGCATCCAGTCCGAAGACCCGGGCCAGCCCCAGCGCCGCCAGGGGCATCAGGACATGCTTGATCGCCAGCACGGACGCCGCCAGGGCCTTGGCCTGCGACAGGTGGCCCAGCTGCATGCCGGCGCCGGCGGCCATCAGGCCGAGCACGATGGCCGAGGCGCCGATGCGCGACAGCGTCGGCACCGACCAGGCGGGCAGGCTGAACCCCAGCAGGTTGGCCGCCAGGCCCAACGCCGTGGCCAGGATCAGCGGGTTGCGCGCCAGCTCGCGCAGAAAGCCGCTGCCCGCATGCCGGGCCATCGGCCACACCGCCGCCACATTGAGCAGCGGCACGCACACGCCGATCAGCACGGCGATGAGCTGCAGCCCCTGGCTGCCCGCCAGCCGCTCGGCCAGCGCCAGGCCGATGAAGGAGTTGAAGCGAAACGCCACCTGCGCGCTGGCGGCATGCTCGCGCAGGTCGATGTGCCGGCGCAGGCCGGGCAGGTAGGGCAGGCTGTAGGCCATGGCAATGCCGGCCACCCCCAGCGCCACGCCGGCGCCAATCAGGCTGGACGTCGCCGCCAGGTCGAGCGGGCTTTTGACGATCGACTGGAACAGCAGCAGCGGAAACAGAAAATAATAGACCAGGCTTTCCACCGGACCCCATACCGTGCGGTTGAGCGGGGTGTGGCGGCACAGCAGGTAGCCGCACAGGATGAGCGAAAAGTCGGGCAGAAGCAGCTGGGCGTAAATCACGGGGCGAAGAATAACCGCAATGCATCGGGGTTAGCCCTTATGCGTAATCCACAGGTGGCGGTGCCCACGGCAGCGTTTACGATTCACGCTTGTCTTCTTCCAAGGAATTGATCATGAAACGTCGCTGCCTGCTGGCTTTTTCCGCGCTGGCCCTGGGCGCCGCCTCCGGCGCCGCGCTGGCCCAGGGCTATCCGAACAAGGTGGTCAAGCTGCAGATTCCGTTCGCGCCGGGCGGCACGACCGACATCATCGGCCGCGTCATGGCCGATCCGCTGGGCAAGGCGCTGGGCCAGAGCGTCATCGTTGAAAACAAGGCTGGCGGCGGCGGCGTGATCGGCGCGACCGAAACCGCGCGCGCACTGCCCGACGGCTATTCGCTGGTCATTGCCACCGTGTCCACCACCGCCGCCAACCCGGCCATCAATCCGAAAATCCCCTACAACCCGCTGACCGACTTCACGCCGATCATCAACATTGCCGCCACGCCCAACATCATCGCGGTGCATCCGAGCTTTCCGGCGCGCAACTACAAGGAGTTTGTCGCCGAGCTGAAGAAAAACCCCGGCAAGTACTCGTTCTCATCGTCAGGCACCGGCGGCATTGCGCATCTGCAGATGGAACTGTACAAAAGCCTGAGCGGCACCTTCATCACGCACATTCCCTACCGCGGCTCCGGCCCGGCCCTGAACGACACCGTGGCCGGCCAGGTGCCCATCATTTTCGACAACCTGCCGTCCACCTTGCCCTTCGTGCTGCAAAAACGCCTGATTCCCATCGTCATCGCGGCGCCCGAGCGCCTGGCCGCGCTGCCCGATGTGCCGACCTTCAAGGAGGTCGGCCTAGAGCCGGTCAACCGCATGGCGTATTACGGCATCGTCGGCCCCAAGGGGCTGCCCAGGGAGGTGGTCGACAAGGTCAACGCCGGCGTGAAGAAGTCGCTGGAAGACCCGGCCGTTCGCAAGCGCATCGAGGACACCGGCTCGCTGGTCGTCGCCAACACGCCCGAGCAGTTCGCCGCCCAGATCAAGGCCGAATACGACGTGTACAAAAAGGTCGTCGAAACCTCGAAGCTCAAGCTTGAGTAAGCCCCTGCCAACGTCGCCGCCGCCGCAAGCTGGCGATGCGCCCGCTGACCCGCCCATTTCTGCGGCGCCCGGCATGCATCCGCAAAGCCAGTCGGCCATCGACGCGTTCATCGACGCCCTGTGGCTGGAAGACGGCCTGTCGCGCAACACGCTGGCGGCCTATCGGCGCGACCTGTCGCTGTATGCCGTCTGGCTCAATGCCGGCGAGCAGCGGCACCGCAAACTCGACGATTCGGATGAGGACGCCATCAAGGCCTATTTCGCGTTTCGCCATGCGGTGACCAAGGCCACCTCGGCGAACCGCTGCCTGACGGTGTTCAAACGCTACTTTCGCTGGGCGCTGCGCGAAAATCTGGTGGCCGCCGACCCCACGCTCAAGCTGGAGTCGGCCAAGCAGGCGCTGCGCGTTCCCAAGGTGATGTCAGAGGCGCAGGTCGAGGCCTTGCTGTCGGCGCCCGACGACGGCACGCCGCTCGGGCTGCGCGACCGCGCCATGCTGGAGACGATGTACGCCAGCGGCCTGCGCGTGAGCGAACTGGTCGGCCTCAAGACCTTCCACGTCGGCCTGAACGAGGGCGTGCTGCGGATCCTGGGCAAGGGCGGCACCGAGCGGCTGGTGCCGTTCGGCCAGGTGGCGCGCGAATGGATCGTCCTCTACATCGCCGAGGCGCGTCCGGCCATCCTGGGCGGCCAGCAGACCGACGACCTGTTCGTCACCAGCCACGGCCACGGCATGAGCCGGGTGATGTTCTGGATGCTGGTGAAAAAATACGCGCTGCTGGCCGGCATCCATTCGCCGCTGTCGCCGCACACCCTGCGCCATGCCTTCGCCACGCACCTGCTGAACCACGGCGCCGACCTGCGCGCGGTGCAGATGCTGCTCGGCCATGCCGACATTTCCACCACCACCATCTACACCCATGTGGCGCGCGAGCGCCTCAAGTCGATTCATGCGGAGCA
>JAQGMN010000389.1 GCA_028292345.1 Polaromonas sp.
AAATGCCGACCTCCAGCCCGACCTGCGGCGCCAGGCCATGGCGCAGGGCGGCGATGGCGCGCACCTCCTCGACCATGTCCTCGCGCGTGCGGCGCACATTGGCCAGCGAATGCGCGGCGCTGGCCGATACCGGCACGGTGAGCTTGTGCACGCCGGCGGCCAGCGCCGCCTCGGCGCCCCGGCGGTTGGGCACCAGCGCCATGACGCTCAGGCCGGGCAGCGTGACCGCATGGCGCACCACCTCGGCGGCGTCGGCCATCTGCGGCAGCAGCCGGGCGGGGACGAAGGACGCGACTTCGATCTCGCGCACGCCGGCCGCGTACAGCGCGTCGATCCAGCGCAGCTTGTCGGCTGTGGGCATGGTGGCCTTGACCGATTGCAGGCCGTCGCGCGGGCCGACCTCGCTGATCAATACCGGGGAATTGGACATGATGGCCTTCAAAAATCAGCTGATGTTACGCAAGCGGCTTCAACCCATGTCAGCCTGGCACGCCAAACCCCTTGCCCTGGAAACCAGATTACACCGGTTTACGTCACGGATAAATCCCCTTTCAGGTCATTAATCTTTGCGCAAGGATCAAATAAAGTAGCGGCATGGAAAAAACCCGCCCCGCCATCGCCCCGCCGCTGCGCGCCGTGCTGTTTGATGCCTATGGCACGCTGTTCGACGTGTACAGCGTCGCGCTGCTGGCCGAGCAGCTGTTTCCCGGCCGCGGCCAGGCGCTCAGCCTGATGTGGCGTGACAAGCAGATCGAATACACGCACCTGGTCAGCACCAGCAGCCATGGCGCGCACTACCAGCCGTTCTGGGACCTGACCCGCGCGGCGCTGGCCTATGCTATTAAAAGAATAGTGCCTGATGCTTGTGTGGAAAGCGCAGAGGGCCGGTTTGATGCGCAAATCGAGCAGCTGATGAACCAGTACCGGTGCCTGACGGCCTTTCCCGAAAACCGCGAGGTGCTGCAGGCGCTTCAACGCCGGGGCGTGGTCACCGGCATTCTGTCGAACGGCGACCCGGCCATGCTGGCAGTGGCCGTCAAGTCGGCCGGGCTGGGCGGCCTGTTCGACCACGTCATCAGCACCGACGCCATCCGCAAGTACAAGACCCATCCCGACGCCTATGCGCTCGGCCTGAAGGCCACCGGCCTGGCGCCGCAGCAGATCGCCTTCGTCAGCTGCAACAGCTGGGACGCCTTGGCCGCGACCTGGTTCGGCTACCAGACACTGTGGGTGAACCGCAACCGGCTGCCTTTCGAGGAACTGGGCACCCCGCCGATCCACACCGGCACCAGCCTGCGCGATGTGCTGGCGCTGCCCTTTGGCGACGGCGCGCCCGCATGACGCCCTGGGACGTGCTGCTGATCGGCGCGGGCGGGTTTGCCGCCGGCGCGGTCAATTCCATGGCCGGCGGCGGCACGTTTTTCTCGTTTCCGGCGCTGCTCGCGGTCGGCTTGCCGCCGGTGGTGGCCAACGCCAGCAACTCGGTCGCGCTGTGGCCCGGTAGCCTGAGCGGCGCCTGGGCCTACCGGCAGGAACTGGCGCGCTACCAGCGTTACTTGCTGCCGATGGGGATCGCGTCGTTCGTCGGCGGCACGGCTGGTGGACTGCTGCTGCTGGTGGCCGGCGACGCGCGCTTTGCTGCCCTGATTCCCTGGCTGCTGGCGTTTGCCACGGCGCTGTTCGCCTTCAGCCCGCAGCTCTCGGCCGCGTTGCGGCGCGTGCGCCCGGCGGCCGCGCCTGCCGGCGTGGAACACGGCGCCGGCTCGCCGGCCGGCTGGGGCGTGCAGCTGCTGGTGTCGGTGTACGGCGGCTTTTTCGGCGCCGGCATGGGCATTTTGATGATGGCCAGCCTGGCCATCGGCGGGCATGAGGACGTGCAGCACATCAACGCACTGAAGAACCTGCTGTCGGCGGTGATCTACAGCGTCACCGTGATGACCTTCGTCGTGGCCGGCGCGGTCAGCTGGCCGCACACCCTGGTCATGCTGGTGACCGCCAGCCTGGGCGGCTACTGGGGCGCGCGCATGGCGCGCAGGATCCAGGGGCCGTGGCTGCGCCGCATGGTGATTGCCGTGGGCGTGGTGCTGACGGTTTATTATTTTTTCAAAGCGCTGGCCTGAGCAGGCCGCTGGCCGCCGCACAATTTCCCAAGCCTTTTCATTTTTTTGCTTTTAAAAGGAATTCCCATGACCACCCCCAACGAACGCACCACCGCCCACGGCCTGCAGGTCGCCACCGAACTCTACCGCTTCATCGAAGACCGGGTGCTGCCCGGCACCGGCGTGGAGAGCAGCCAGTTCTGGGCCGGCTTTGACGCCATCGTGTCCGAACTGGCGCCGAAAAACATCGCCCTGCTGGCCGAGCGCGACCGCCTGCAGACCGAACTCGACGCCTGGCACGGCGCCCACCCTGGCCCCATCGCCGACATGCCCGCCTACCGCGCCTTTCTGGAAGGCATCGGCTACCTCGTGCCCCAGCCCGAAACCGTGGCCGTGACCACGTCCAACGTCGATGCCGAACTCGCCGTGCAGGCCGGCCCGCAGCTCGTCGTGCCGGTGCTGAACGCGCGCTATGCGCTGAACGCCGCCAACGCCCGCTGGGGTTCGCTGTACGACGCGCTGTACGGCACCGACGCGATTCCCGAGACCGACGGCGCGGAAAAGGGCAAGGGCTACAACCCGGTGCGCGGCGCCAGGGTCATTGCCTTCGCCCGCAACCTGCTCGACCAAGCCGCGCCGCTGGCGACCGGCTCGCACAAGGACGCGAACGGCTACCGCGTCGAAGGCGGCCAGCTGGTCATTGCCATGGAAAACGGCAGCACCGGCCTGCAGGACCCGGCCCAGTTCATCGGCTACCAGGGCGGCGAATCGGCCCCGTCGTCGGTGCTGCTGCAGCACAACGGCCTGCACATCGACATCATCATCAACCGCGCCACGACCATCGGCAAGACGGATTCGGCCGGCATCAGCGACCTGGTGATCGAGTCGGCCCTGTCCACCATCCTCGACCTGGAGGACTCGGTCGCGGTGGTCGATGCCCAGGACAAGGTGCTGGCCTACGGCAACTGGCTGGGCATTTTGCAGGGCACGCTGACCGAGGAAGTCAGCAAGGGCGGCACCACCTTCACGCGCGG
>JAQGMN010000419.1 GCA_028292345.1 Polaromonas sp.
TCCATGCCGTGTTCGAGGCCTGGCTCGACGGCCGCTGGGTGCTGTTCGACGCCACGCGCATGGCGCCCATCGACCGGCTGGTGCGCATCGGCACCGGCCGCGATGCCAAGGACGTGGCCTTTGCCACGATCTTTGGCGACGTGAAGATGCTGCGCAAGGACATCACCGTCGATGAAAGCGAAATGCCCGCCAGTGGCAGCGCCGCCGAGCCGGCGGCGTCGCCGGGCCCGGCCGGATTTTGAACGCGGGCTGTCAGGTTTTGTAGCCTGGGCCGGTGTGGCCCAGCTGGCGGATCAGCGTCGGCCGGACAAAGTTGCTGCCCAGGTTGCCTGGTGAGGGTTTGTACGCACGGCATCCTTGGCCTTGGTCCGGATGCAGGGCTGGGCGGAACATTGGCGGCATGCTATTAAAAATATAGCTACTATTGCCCGTAAACAGTTCGCAAACGCTGGTTTTATGTGATTTTTTGTAACTGCTTACCTTGCTGCGGGTCAATGGCTTTGTTGGCCTTGCCGGGCCTTCCTGGGCTAAGCGGGGGGCGCTCACCCCTCAAAACACAGTAGAAGCCAGAAAAAGCCAAAGAACAATAAACAGAAAACTTTTCCGGACCAGCGCTTGCCTAGCGCCGAAAGGCCACCACCACCTGCCGCTGCTCGCCCAGCCCGTCGATGCCGAGCGCCATCGTGTCGCCGGCCTGGAGGTAGACCGGCGGCTTCATGCCCAGGCCGACGCCGGGCGGCGTGCCGGTGGTGATCACGTCGCCGGGCTCCAGCGTCATGAATTCGCTGACATAGCTGACAATTTTGGCGACGCTGAAGATCATCGTCCGGGTCGAGCCGGTCTGCATGCGCCGGCCGTTGACGTCCAGCCACATGCCCAGGTTCTGCGGGTCGGGGACCTCGTCGCGCGTGACCAGCCAGGGCCCGAGCGGGCCGAAGGTGTCGCAGCCCTTGCCCTTGTCCCAGGTGCCGCCGCGCTCGATCTGGTATTCGCGTTCGCTGATGTCGTTGATGGTGCAGTAGCCGGCAACGTGGTTCAGCGCTTCGCTTTCATCCACATAGCGCGCGCGGGTGCCGATGACCACGCCCAACTCGACCTCCCAGTCGGTCTTGACCGAAGCGCGGGGCAGCATGACCGCGTCGTCGGGTCCCTGGATGCAGCTCGTGGCCTTCATGAACACCACCGGCTCGGCCGGGATCGGCAGGCCCGACTCGGCCGCATGGTCGGCGTAATTCAGGCCGATGGCAATGAACTTGCGCACGCCGGTCAGCGGACTCCCCAGGCGCGGCGAACCCTCGACCGCCGGCAGCGCGCTGGCGTCGTGCCGGCGCAAGGCTTCCAGCGCGGCATCGCCGAGCTGGTCGGGGCCGATGTCGCAGGCGAGGCTGCTCAGGTCGCGCAGCTGGCCTTCGGCATCGATCAGGCCGGGTTTTTCCTGGCCCGGCGGGCCGTAGCGAACGAGTTTCATGGGGTTTTCCTTTGTTTCCTGGGAGTGAATCAATTCAATTTCAGATGGTGATGCCGCCATCGATGTTGTAGGCCTGGCCGGTCACAAAGGCCGACTCGTCGCTGGCCAGAAACACCACCAGCGGCGCGATCTCATGCGCCTGCGCCAGCCGGCCCATGGGCTGGCGCGCGACGAAGCCCTTGCGCGCCTCGACCGGGTCGTCGAACACGTTGATGCGCTCCTGCAGCGACGGCGTGTCGACCGTGCCCGGGCAGACCGCATTGCAGCGCACGCCCTGCCCGACGTAGTCGGCGGCGACGCTCTTGGTCAGGCCGATGACCGCCGCCTTGGAGGCGCCGTACAGGAAGCGGTTGGGCAGGCCCTTGAAGCCGCAGACGCTGGCCATGTTGACGATGCTGCCGCCGCCGTGGGCCAGCATCTTCGGCAGCGCCGCCCGGATCATCCAGAACTGCGCGCGCACATTGAGGTTGAAGGCGAAGTCCCATTCGGCATCGGTCGCCTGCTGCACCGAGCCGGCATGCACGAAGCCGGCGCAGTTGAACAGCACATCGAGCGCCGGCAGGCCGCCGACCAGCGTGTCGATGGCCTGCCGGTCGAGCACGTCGAGCACGGCGGTGTGGATGTTGGGAACGCCGGCATAGGTCGCCAGAAGCGCCGGGTTGACGTCGGTGGCCCAGACCTGCGCGCCTTCGGCGGCCATGGCCAGCGCGCTGGCCTTGCCGATGCCCTGCCCCGCGGCGGTCACCAGGGCGGTTTTTCCTTCGAGTCTCATGCCTTGTTCCTTGTAAATTGTCGATCTGCGGACCTGCCGTGCGCCAGATCAGGGTTTTGCCGGATGGGTGAAGCGCCGGATTCATGGGATTATCAATTGGCCTTACCACTTTACCAATTCTGGCTAACCCTTAATTCGAGGTTCACGGTTTTTCCGCATGTCGCTTCTTCAAACGGTCGAACCCCAGCGCCTGTACCGGCAGATTGCCGGGCAGTTGCGCGCGCTGATCAGCCAGGGCGAACTGGCCGTGGGCAGCCGCCTGCCGGCCGAGCGCGACCTGGCGCGGCAGCTCGGCGTGAGCCGGCCGTCGGTGCGCGAGGCGCTGATCGCGCTGGAAGTCGAGGGCTGGGTCGAGGTGCGCACCGGCTCGGGCGTCTATGTGCTCGACCGCAGCAGCCAGGCCAGCCATGCCGCAGCCCGCAGCCCGCAGATTCCCGACGACGAATGGGGGCCGCTGGAGCTGATCCGCGCGCGCCGCGTCGTCGAAGGCGAGACCGCCGCCATTGCCGCGGCCGAGGCCAGGCCCGGGCACATTGCGGCAATGGCCCAGGCGCTGGCCCGGATGCAGGGCGATGCCGACCGGGACGTGCTGCCGCTCGAAGGCGACCGCGACTTTCACAGCGCCATCGCCCTAGCCTGCGGCAATGTGGTGCTGATCGAGACCGTCCAGCGCTTCTGGGACTCGCGGCGCGG
>JAQGMN010000423.1 GCA_028292345.1 Polaromonas sp.
CAGGTTTCATCGATCTCCAGGCTGATGCGCACGCCGAGCTTGCGCGCCTGCAGGATCACCAGCGGCATGATGGCGTCGAGCAGCGCGCGCGGCGCGACCGCCTCGCGCACCCGTTCGCTGCGGCGCACGAAGTCATGCACGCTCTTGATCACCTTGCCGGCGCGCTCGGCCTGCTCGGCAATGCGGCGCATCGCGAGCCGCAGGTCGTCGGACAGGGCCGGCGCATCGGGCGCGGCATCGCCGGCGCACTCGTCCGCCAGGAGATTGAGCGAGCCGGTGGCATAGCTGGAAATGGCCGCCAGCGGCTGGTTCAGCTCGTGGCTGAGCAGCGACGCCATTTCGCCGACCATGGCCAGCCGGGCGCTGGCCTGCAGGCGGTCCTGGCTGGCGCGCGACAGTTCCTCGTTGCGGCGCTGCTCGCTGACATCGAGGATGGCGCTCATCCAGCCGGTGTGCTTGCCGACGGCGTTGATCAGCGGCGCCTCCATGATGAGCACCGGAAAGCGGGTGCCGTCCTTGCGCATGAAGACCGACTCGTGGCCCTCGCGCGGCAGGTGGTTGCCGGCCAGGCGCATTTCCTGGCGGCGCTGGTAGACGCCGGCCAGCTCGGGCGGCCAGTAGGGCGAAGGCATGCTCTGGTTCAGCAGCTCCTGCGCGTCGACGCCGACCATCTTGCAAAACGCCGGGTTGACATAGGTGATGCGGCCCTGCAGGTCGCGGGCGCGCAGGCCCGTCAGCAGCGAGTCCTCCATCGCCTTGCGAAAAGCCAGCGCCTCGCCCAGGTCGCTCTCGACCTGCAGGCGACGCCGCATGTCCCGGCCGAGCAGGAAGAGCACGGCCATCAGGGCAAGCGACAGGGCGGCCACCAGCGCCGTCAGGATATTGGGGAACAGGGCCGGGGTTCCCAGCCGGCTTTCCATCCGCACCACGAAGGCGGTGCCCGGCAGGTCGAGCAGCTGCCGGGCCACGAACGTCCGGCTGGCGCGCGCCGGCACCCCGTACAGCGCCAGGCGCGTGCCGTCCGCTTCGGTCAGCGACAGGCCCACGCCCTGCGACAGCGGCTTGCTGACCAGTTCGCTGAGCAGGCTCTGCAGCGAGTAGGTGGCCACCGCATAGCCGGTGACGCGGCCCGCGTCCGTCAGGGGCAGGCACATGTCGGACACTTCCATGCCGAGCCCGTCGTTCTGCGGCAGGAAATAGCTGGTCGAATAGGCAGGACCGCTCGTGCGGCGGGCTGCGGTGCAGGTCAGGCTGACGTCGGCCTGCAGGCTGGTGCGGCCGAGCTGCTCGAACACCGACGTGCGAAAGGGCGTCTCGACAAAGCCCAGCAGGTCCAGGGTTTCGCTGCGCCACTCCAGCCGCAGGATTTCCCGGTGCTCGTGCAGCAGCTGGGCCGCCGGCACCTGCCAGGCCTCGGCACTGCGCTCGCGGGCATGCAGGGCCTGGACCGCCTGCAGGTTGCGGTTGAGGCCGGAGCGGATGTCGGTCACGGCCAGGGCCGCATGGTCTTCCAGCCGGCTTTGCACCAGGCTGGACTCGTAGCGCCCGGCCAGCCAGACCAGCAGCCCCAGCAGGGCCACCACCAGCGCCAGCAGCAGCATCCACAGGGAGCCGCGCCGGCTGGCCCGGCTGGCAAGCCGGGGAAACTTCAGCACCATCGGCTCATAGCACCCTGTGGTTCAGCGCGGGCAGGCGCTGGCGGACTTCCTGCAGCCGGCCGGCCTGCAGCTCGCTCATGACCACGCCCGGCCCCTCGGCCTGCTCGGCCAGAATCTCGCCCCAGGGGCCGACGACCATGCTGTGGCCCCAGGTGCGGCGGCCGTTCTCATGCACGCCGCCCTGCGCGGCCGCCACCACATAGGCCAGGTTTTCAATCGCCCGGGCGCGCAGCAGCAGCTCCCAGTGCGCCTGGCCGGTGATCCAGGTGAAGGCGCTGGGCACCAGCAGCACATCGGCCTTCAGGGCGCGGTACAGCTCGGGAAAGCGCAGGTCGTAGCAGACGCTCAGGCCGACCGTGTAGCTGTGCCCGTCGCGCGAGGCCAGCTCGAAGCGCACCGGCTGCTTGCCGGGGTCGAGCACGCGGGTTTCGTCATGCGCTTCCTCGCCCTGGGCGAAGCGGAACAGGTGGATCTTGTCGTAGCGCGCGACGCAGGCGCCCGAGGGCGCATAGGCCAGTGAGGTGTTGTGCGCACGGCCGGCATCGCCGGTGGCGGTGGGCAGCGTGCCGCCGACAATCCACATGCCCAGTTCGCGCGCCGAGCGGCTCAGGAAGTCCTGGATCAGGCCGCTGCCGGCCTGCTCGCGGATCTTGAGCTTGTCGGTGTCCTTCAGGCCCATGACGCAGAAATATTCCGGCAAAACGGCCATTTCGGCGCCCTGCCCGGCCGCCTGGGCCAGCAGCAGGCGCGCCGCGTCCAGGTTGGCCTGCACGCCGGCGCCTGACACCATCTGGATGGCAGCTGTTTTCATGGTTTGCGTGTCTCCATTGTGGTCTCGTCCGCCTGGGCCCGGGCCCGCGCCTTGCGGTCGATCCTGGTGATTATCGGGTCGTACCAGCTTCCGTCAATCTGGAACTCCTGCGTGGCCGCCTCCATCAGCGGGCGGCGCAGGAACATCTGCGCCAGAAAGCTCCCCAGGCCGATGACCGGATTGATCGCGGTGGCAATCAGCGACGCCGTTCCGGCATTGATCTCGGGCACCACGACGACCTTGAGGCTCTGCGTTTCGTCGGCGATGCCGGCCCGCCCCTCCATCAGCACGGCGGCATTGACGCCGCTCATCTGCAGGTTGTTGGTGTGCGCCACGCCGCGCCGTATCGTGACATCGCCGCGAATGAAGTCAAAGGCGAAGCCCTGGGAGAACACGTCGCGGAAATCCAGCGTCAGCCGGCGCGGCAAGGACTGCAGGCTGAGCACGCCCAGCAGCTTGGCGATGCCGGGGTCGGCCTTCATGAACTGGCCCGATGCGACGTTCACATGGAACGCTCCGTTCAGGCTCGGATAGTCCAGGCTCAGGGGCGAGCCCATCCAGGCGACCTGCCCTTCCAATGTTCCCTTGCCGCGCCGGATCACGCCGTTCATGCCCAAACGCCCGAGCAGCTCGCCCGAGTCGGCAATCTCCAGCCGGAAGTCCATGGTGGCCCGGCGGCGCTCGTTCAGGGGCCGCGCGGCCCGGGGACCGGCGGGCAGGGCGGCCCAGTTGCCGGTGGCGGTCAGCACGGCCTCGGGCAGGATGACATTGAACTTGTTCAGTCGCCATTCGCGAACGCCGCCCTCGGCCTGCGCCCCGACCCGGTTGATCGCCTCGATCTCCACCCGCCCCAGCTTCTTGCCGCGCAATTCCAGGTCCTCGACCACGATGTCGAGCGCCGGAATGCTGGCGGGCTGCTCGTCCAGGATCGCCTCGACCTCGCTGGCCTCGCTGGCGGCCAGGCTCAGGCGGGCCAGCCGCGCATAGACGCGTCCGGCACCCTGCGCGCCGGCCTGGCGAAACTCCAGGTAGCCGTCCAGCTCGTCGGCATCGATGTTGGCGCGCCAGTTCAGGCCGTCGCGGTTCGCGCCGGCCACCACATTGTTCAGGCTGCGCCCCTGCACCTTCAGCTGCCTGGCGCGTATCGCCATCACGTTGGGCAGGTAGCCCATGGCACCGGCCGGCGTGCCGGCGGCCGGCTGCGGCGCGCTGGCGCCGCTGGCCTGGCCCAGAATGGCTTCCCAGGCATCCAGGTCCAGCACCGGCAGGTTGACATGGGCGCCCACGCCGGCTGGCGGCGCCGGCGCCGATTCGCCGGCCTCCAGCCCCACGGCGATGCTGCCCCGGAGTACGCGGGCGTCGCTGCCGCTGAGGTCGCGCAGGTAGCTGACGGCCGCCACCCGCCCGATGCTGAGCGACAGCTGGTCCTGCAGCTTCTGGCCGGACTCCATCGAGGCGGCCACCAGCTGGTTTTCAAAGCGCAGCGGCAAGGCCGTCTCGGCCGCCTTGGCCAGCGGGGCCGGCAGGTTCAGCGCCATGCCCTGCAGGCTGCTGGAGACCATCACCTCGGGCACGCCCTGCCGGAACCCCAGCGTGGCGTTGTAGGCGGTGCTGCCGCTGAGGTGCGCGGCCACGCCGGGCGCCAGCCCGAGTTCCGTTGCCTGGCGTAGCCCGTCGGCGGTCACCGTTCCCTGCGCCCGGAAAGCGACGCTGGTTTTGGGGCCGGTGGCAGATGCCAGCGGCCGCGTTCCGCCGTCGATGCGCACGTCGCCGCCGAGCAGCCGCGCCTGCGCGCCGGCCACGCTGAATCCCTGCTCGGTCACGTTCACCACGCCCTTGAGCTGGCCGAGCAGCGGCGCCTGGGCCATGAACTTCAGGTCATTGCCCGGCAGCGTCACCGTGCCCTCGACCGTTGACTTGCCGATCTCGTCGATGGGCAGGCGCAGGCGAAAGCGGTAGTCGGCGATGCCGCCCGCCGTGGCGCCCGCCAGGGCATGCTCCGTCATGCCGCCCAGGGGCGAGGTGTTGACAAAGCCCAGCGCGTCCGACAGGGCGCCCTTGACCTCCACCGCGACCTCCACCGCCGGCTGGTGCTCCAGGTCGGCGATGCGGGCGTCTCCCTTGACCAGTTGCAGGCCCGGCAGGCCGGCGACCCTGCCGCTGGCGACCTTGACCTCCAGCGAAGCCCGGCTGAACAACAGTTCGCCGTTCAGCTCGGTCAGCGCCGGCCAGGGCGCGGCGCCGGGCGGCTGCAGCGCCTTGGGAACATAAACCAGATGCCCGTTGCGCACTTTCGCCGAGACCTGGAAATCGCCCTGGGCCGGGTCGGCGAACGGAAGGTGAAGGACCGGGCCCCTGACCTTGAACTTCACGTCGCTGACCTGGCCCTTGACGACGGCATCGCGCACATAGTGGCGCACCTCGTCGCCCAGCACCAGCGGCAGGTAGCGGTGCACCCGGCTGCCGTCGCCCCGGCTCAGGCTGCCTTGCAGGTCGAGGATGCCGGGAAAGCGGCGGTCGGCCGGTTCGCCGGCTTCGGGCGGGCCGGCGGCGGCGTCATCGGTGCGCCAGCGGACCTGCGCCTGGCCCTGGGCGTCGGCATTTTCAAACTTCAGGTCGCGCAGCTGCAGGTCGATTTTCTCGCCCGCGCTTTTCCATTGCGCCTGCACCGACAGCTGGTCCAGCGGCACGCGGGATTCCTCGAAAATCCCGGGCAGGTCGAGCGCGCCTTTGGCGATTTTCACGCTGGCCTGGCCGCCGTCCTGCGTGAGGTTGAAGTCCACCGTGGCGCCGCTCAGGCCGGGCCGCCCGGGAACCGCCTGCGCGCCGATGACCGCCGCTGCGCCGGACGCCGCGGCAGCGGCCGGCAGCGCGGCAACGCTCAGATCGGCCACGCGGCCCTTGGCGGCAAAGGCCATGGGGTCATCGAGCGGCCCCTGCCAGCGGGCGTCCAGCGTTTGCACCAGCCCCCGGGGCGCCAGGGAGGCCACCAGCGCTTGCGCCGGCGGCTCCAGCGGCAGGCGGCCGGCAATCCGGGCCAGCGCGGCCAGGTCCAGCCGGTCGGCCTTGAGCGTGGTGTGCGCGGGTGTGCCGCGTGTCGCGCTGGCATGCGCCAGCGCCAGGTTGCCGCCCGGCCACTGCAGGCCGCCCTGGGTGCTGAACTGCAGGCCCTCGGTGCTGAAGTCGAATCCGCCGGCATGCTGGCTTGCCGCCACGCGCCCGGCCAGGGTGTCGAAGGCCAGCGGCTCCAGCCCGGCGCCCAGCCGGGCATCGACGTCCCGCAGCGCCACATCGACCAGCGCGCCGGTGACTTTTCCCTTGCTGACATCGGACCAGGCGCGCAGCGCGCCCTGCCCGCGGTTCAGCGCGATGCCGAGCTTTTCCAGGCCCGCGTACTGCTGGACCCGGGAGACATCGACCCGGGAAAACTCGCCATACACCTGGCCGCTCCAGTCCAGGAAATCGCCGCTGCGCCGCGACAGCAGCGGCTGCCTGAAGATCGCCCGGAGGCTGAAGCGCTCGCCCCATTCGGCCGGCGGCGTCGCATCCAGCCGCATCAGGTGGCGGTGCCGGCCGTTGCGCATCACCGCGTCCACCTGGCTAAGTGCCAGCGGCGGCGCCGGCCGCATCTCGTCGGTCCAGCGCACGGTGCCGCCGCGCACGACGAATTCGGTCTGCGAGAACAGCCAGTCGGCGACCGCGCTGTGGCCGGTATCGGTGTCTTTCGAGACATCCAGGCCGCCGACAAAGATTTTTCCATCGGCAGCGCGGCGGATGTCCACTTCGGGCCGCTCGATCACCAGCTGCTCGAAGCCAAGCCCCCACAGCGAGGAAGGGGAAAGCGCGCCCCGCACATGCGGCAGGCGCACCGCCTCGCGCCCCTGGGCATCGAGCAGCACCACGTCGTGCAGCGCGAACGACGGGATCGCGCCCAGCGATTCCCCGGTGATGCGGCCGATGCGTACCGGCACGCCGAGCGCCCGGCTGGCCTGGGCTTCCAGCTGCGGACGGAACTCGGCAATTCGCGGCACAATCCAGCCGTGAAGCACCCCCCAGCTCAGGCCGAACAGCAGCCAGGCCGTGGCGACCCCCCAGAGCAGGCCGCGCAGGGCCGTGGCAATCCATCGCAGGCGCCGGGACGGCGGGGATGGCAGGGCGGGTGAAGCGGACGGGCTGATGGGGATGGGCTCCATTGACCGGAGAATTATGACCGCCGACGGTTTGGCCGGCCGGCGCAGAACCACGAAGTTTGTGAAGTAGTGTTGTGATGACTGATTCCTCGACTGGCTGTGCAAAAAACCCCGTTCCCGCCGGACTGACCGACCCCGATGCCGTGCCGGATGCCGCGTCCCATTCGCGCTATGTCCAGCGCATTCGCCGCCGCTATGCCGGACAGATGCCGCTTCTGGCTGACGGCGCGCCGCTGCGCCCGGCAATGCAGGCCACGCTCGATGCGCTGCTGGCCGGCGGACTGGACACCGGCGCGGCCTTGCGCGTGCTGCGCCAGCTGGTCATCGAACGGCTGGCGGTGCTGGATTGTGGGGCCCCCACGCTCCCCACTGCGTGTGGGCCGCTGCCCACCGAGGGGGCGCTGCCCTTGCAGGGCGCCACGCCGCCAGAGGCGGCGCATCTGCAGGCTGTCCAAGCCCGCGCAGGCGGGTTTGGAGCTGCAGCCTGCAGCCTGCAGTCCGAAAAAGCCGGTCCCGTGGCCCCTGCTGGTATATAGATATCGTCCCTAAGCCGGCTCTTTTTGAAAAATATTTATGACCACTGAAGAACTCCAAGCCATCATTGCCGCAGGCCTGCCCTGCGAGCACCTCGAAGTGTCCGGCGACGGCAGCCATTGGTATGCCACCATGGTTTCCAGCGCTTTTGAAGGACTGTCGCGG
>JAQGMN010000427.1 GCA_028292345.1 Polaromonas sp.
ATCGCGGTGCTCGGCGCGCAGGCGCTCGACGAGATGATGGTCGCCGACCCGGCGCTGGCGGCCAGCCTGATCGCCTTGCTGGCGCGCAAGCTGTCACGCCGCATGCGGGTCGTCAGCGCCCGGCTCAGTGAAACCAAGAGCTGATCAGGCACTGCCTTGTCCGCTGACAACACCCAGGAGAATGCATGGAACGCGATCAGGCCAGTAAATTCATCAATGACCTGTTGCGGCTCATGGTCAGCCGGGGCGGCAGCGACCTGTTCCTGACCGGGGAATTTCCGCCCGCCATCAAGGTCGACGGCAAGCTGACCAAGGTATCGTCCCAGCCACTCAATGCCAGCCACACGCTGACGCTGGCGCGCGCCATCATGAACGACAAGCAGGCGGCCGAGTTCGAGCGCACCAAGGAGTGCAATTTCGCCATTTCGCCGCCCGGCATCGGCCGGTTTCGCGTCAACGCCTTCATGCAGCAGGGCAAGGTCGGCATGGTGATGCGCGTCATTCCGGCGGTCATTCCCACGCTGGACGGCCTGGGCCTGCCGCCGGTGCTCAAGGACGTGGTCATGGCCAAGCGGGGCCTGGCGATCCTGGTGGGTGCCACCGGCTCGGGCAAGTCGACTACCATGGCGGCCATGCTGGACTGGCGCAACGAGCAGTCCTACGGCCACATCCTGACGATCGAGGACCCGGTGGAGTTTGTCCACCTGCACAAGAACTGCGTGGTGACGCAGCGCGAGGTCGGGCTGGACACGGACAGCTGGGCATCGGCACTGAAGAACTCGATGCGCCAGGCGCCCGACGTGATCCTGATGGGCGAGATCCGCGACCGCGAAAGCATGGAGCATGCCCTGGCGTTTTCCGAAACCGGCCACCTTTGCCTGGCGACGCTTCATGCCAACAGCGCCAACCAGGCCATGGACCGCATCATCAACTTTTTCCCGGAAGAACGCCGCGTCCAACTGCTGATGGACCTGTCGCTCAACCTCAAGGCCGTGGTGTCGCAGCGCCTGGTGCCCCGGCAGGACAGCAAGGGCCGTTTCGCGGCGGTCGAGGTGATGCTCAACTCGCCCCTGATTTCCGACCTGATCTTCAAGGGCGATGTCAGCGAGATCAAGGAAATCATGAAGAAAAGCCGGAACATGGGCATGCAGACCTTTGACCAGGCGCTGTTCGATGCCTTTGAAGGCAACCACATCCTTTACGAAGACGCCCTGCGCAACGCCGATTCGGTCAACGACCTGCGGCTGCAGATCAAGCTGTATTCGCAGCGTGCCAAGTCCACCGACCTGTCGGCCGGGACCGAGCACTTTGCGATTGTCTGAAATCCTCCAACCCCTTTTGACAACCAAACCATGACCATCCTCCTGACCAAGAACTACGAACCCTCCAATTCCTGCAAAGTCGCCTTTCTCGGGCTGGGCGTCATGGGTTATCCCATGGCCGGCCATCTGGCGCTGGCGGGCCACGACGTCACGGTCTACAACCGCAGTCCCGGCAAGGCCCAGGGCTGGCGCGATGAATTCAAGGGCGCCTCGGCCGCCACGCCGCGCGAAGCCGCCGCCGGCGCGGACATGGTGTATTGCTGCGTCGGCAATGACGACGACCTGCGCTCGGTCACGCTGGGCGCGGACGGCGCCTTTGCCGGCATGAAGCCGGGCGCCATCTTTGTCGACCACACGACGGCATCGGCGACCGTGGCCCGCGAGCTTTACGCTGCTGCAAAAGACCTCGGCCTGCAATTCATCGACGCGCCGGTGTCGGGCGGCCAGGCCGGCGCGGAAAACGGCGCGCTCACGGTCATGTGCGGCGGCGATGAAGCGGCGTTCGATGCCGCCCGGCCAGCCGGCATGGCCTTTTCAAAGGCCTTCACCCTGATGGGCGAATCTGGCGCCGGCCAGTTGACCAAGATGGTCAACCAGATCTGCATTGCCGGCCTGGTTCAGGGGCTGAGCGAAGCGGTGGCTTTTGGCCAGAAGGCCGGGCTCGACGTCAACCAGGTGCTGGACGTGATCGGCAAGGGCGCGGCGCAAAGCTGGCAGCTCGACAACCGCGGCAAAACCATGGTCGCCGACAAGTTCGACTTCGGCTTCGCGGTGGACTGGATGCGCAAGGACCTGGGGCTGGTACTGGACGAGGCCAAGCGCAATGGCGCACGGCTGCCGGTCACGGCGCTGGTCGACCAGTTTTATGCCGACGTGCAGGCCATGGGCGGCCAGCGCTGGGACACCTCCAGCCTGGTCAAGCGCCTGAGGTAAGGCCCGGTTTGCCGGTGCCTGCACGAAGCCATCGCGGCTTTTTCAGCCGAATCAGAGCTGGGTGGCGGCGGCCGGGGGCGCGCTGCCGGCAGGAACCGTTCCGAGCCTTTGCAGTTCCTGCTCGGTGATGATCTCCAGAAGCCGGACGACCTTTTGCACGCCTGGCGTCGCGCGCACCACTTCCGTGGCCCGGTCCGCCTCGCGCTGCGTGACGCGCCCCATCAGGTACACCGTGTTGCGCTCGGTCACCACCTTGAAGGCGTTGGACTGCAGGTCCCGTGCGTCGAGCAGCATGGCCTTGATGCGCCCGGTCAGCAGCGTGTCGGCAGAACGGTCCATCAGGGACGGGCTGTTCAGCACCGCCAGTTCATTCACCACCGACGACACGTTCTCCACCGACTTGACCACCTCCTCGACCCGCTGCTTGTCCTGCAGGTTGGGCACCTCGCCGGTCAGCAGCACCTGGCGGTTGTAGCTGGTGGCGCTCACGCGCACCCGGGTTCCGAGGTTGGAGCGGATCTGGTTGGCGGCCCGCAGCTCGATGGCTTCGTCGTCCAGCTGGGCGCCGGAAGTCCGGCGGTCCACCGCCACCAGCGTGCCGCCGACCATGGCGCCGCCCACCAGCAGGGGACCCACGCAGGCCGACAGCAGGCTGGAGAGCAGCACTGCCGCGCCAGCCATGCCGGCCAGCCGTTTCATCACACCATGGTTCATGTTCAAGACTCCTGATCGCCAAGTAACTGGGTGTCCACGCCATCGCAGATGCAGTGGATCACCAGGGAATGCACTTCCTGAATGCGGGCCGTGCGCTCATGCGGCACGCAGATGTGCACATCGGTTTCGCGCAGGGCCTGGTTCATCTTTCCGCCGCCCCGGCCGGTCAGCGCCACCACCGTCATCTCGCGCTCATGCGCCGCTTCAACGGCGGCCAGCACGTTGGCCGAGTTGCCGCTGGTGCTGATCGCCAGCAGCACGTCGCCGGCCACGCCCAGGGCGCGCACCTGCTTGGAAAAGATCACGCTGAAATCGTAATCATTGGCAATGGCGGTGATGATGGAACTGTCGGTGGTCAGGGCAATGGCGCCCAGTTCGGGCCGCTCGCGCTCGTAGCGGCCGACGAATTCAGCCGCGAAATGCTGGGCGTCGGCGGCCGATCCGCCGTTGCCGCAGGCCAGCACCTTGTTGCCGCTGGTGACGCTGGCCAGGATGGCATGCACGGCGGCGGCAACGGGTTTGGAGAGAATTTGCGCGGACTGGTATTTGAGGTCGGCGCTGTCGATGAATTGCTGTTCGATTCGTTGTTCAAGCATGAACGGATGATAGCGGGTCAGGGCGTGCCGCCGGGCCGGCAGGGACACGGCGGCGGCGCGGCGAGGGATTGGTTACAAATTCGCCATCGATCAGGAGGCATCGAACGCGGCCGGCAGCCATTCGATTGCCGGTCCCTGGTGCCCTGCTCCGCCCAGCGCCCCATGGACCAGCACCACGTCGAAGCGGCAAGGCGGCGGGCTGGCAAAGCGCATCAGGTAGTGGCGCGCTGCAAATATGATGCGCCGCTGCTTGGCCCCGCCGATGCTGGCTCCGGCGCCGCCGTGCGATGCGCTGGCGCGCTGGCGGACCTCGACAAACACCAGGGTTCCGTCAGGCGTGCGCATCACCAGGTCGATCTCGCCGCCGCCGCGTCCCGGGGTCCGATAATTGGACTCGACCCATTGCAGGCCCGCCTTGGCCAGCCAGGCGAGAGCCGCCCCTTCGGCCGCATCGCCCCGGGACTTGGTGGTAACCTGCTTCGGCGCCGCCGCAGCACTGCCTGCCGCGTCCCGGGTGGGCAATTGATCCGCCTGTTTTCTGGAAAACCACATTGAACGCTTCTTTCGAACTGGCCCTGGACACGGCGCGTGCCGCTGCGGGCACTCAGCATTATCCGCAAGCCGTGCTGTATGTCGTGGCCACGCCCATCGGCAACCTGGCCGACATCACGCTGCGTGCGCTGCATGCGCTGGAGCTGGTCGATGTCATTGCCTGCGAAGACACGCGCCACACCCAGAGTCTGCTGCGTGCCTATGGCATCGACCGGCCAAACGCACGTCTGTTGGCGCTGCATCAGCACAACGAGGCTGAAGCGGCACAGACCGTGATCGCGCGACTGGCGCAGGGCGAGCGCATCGCGTATGTGAGCGATGCGGGTACGCCGGGCGTCAGCGACCCGGGCGCTCGACTGGCGGCTGCCGTGCGCGAAGCCGGCTATCGCGTGCTGCCGCTGCCCGGCGCCAGCAGCGTCACGACCTTGCTGAGCGCAGCCGGCCTGACCGGCGCCGATGACGACGGCAGCGCTTTCGTGTTCGCCGGCTTCCTGCCGAACAAGGCCGGTGAGCGCGACACCGCGGTCGAAGCGCTGCGCCATGAACTGCGCGGCGTGGTGCTGCTGGAAGCCCCGCACCGCATCGAAGCGCTGGCGCGCGCAC
>JAQGMN010000267.1 GCA_028292345.1 Polaromonas sp.
CCAGATACGGCGGTACTGCAGGTTGGGCATGAACCGACGCTTGGTTTTGTTGTTTGCGTGAGAAACATTGTTTCCCACCATCGGGCCTTTGCCCGTTACCTGACAGACGCGTGCCATGAGCGCACTCTCCGTAAAAAATTTGGAAAATAGGATGCTGAAAAACCCGGATGGGCCTGTGCTGGACAGACCCTACGAATGCTCAGCTAAGCCATAAATTATAGCCCGAAAACAAAATTATCTGAAATCAGGCCCATTGCGTGCACTTGCCTGCAACCCGTGCAAGCCCAATCCCGTCCGCTGCTCAAGGCATTTTTTATTCGTTCTGCTCCAGAAAGCGCTGGGCATCCAGTGCGGCCATGCAGCCGGTGCCGGCGCTGGTGATCGCCTGGCGGTACACATGGTCCTGCACATCGCCTGCGGCGAACACGCCGGGAATGCTGGTCATGGTGGCCATGCCCTGCAGGCCGCCCTGGGTGAGGATGTAGCCGTCCTTCATCTCCAGCTGGCCGGTGAAGATGTCGGTATTGGGATGGTGGCCGATGGCGATGAAGCAGCCCTTGAGCGCGAGGTCCTGCGTGGCGCCCGTCTTCGTGCTTTTCAGCCGGACGCCGGTCACGCCGGAAGCATCGCCCAGCACTTCTTCAAGCGTCTGGTGCAGCTGAAGCTCGATTTTGCCGCTGGCGACCTTTTCATGCAGCTTGTCGATCAGGATGGCTTCGGCCTTGAAGGTGTCGCGGCGGTGCACCAGCGTGACCTTGCTGGCGATGTTGGACAGGTACAGCGCTTCCTCGACCGCCGTGTTGCCGCCGCCGACCACGCAGACTTCCTGCTCCCGGTAAAAAAAGCCGTCGCAGGTCGCGCAACCGGACACGCCGCGTCCCATGAAGGCGGTTTCCGATTCCAGCCCCAGGTATTTGGCGGACGCGCCGGTGGAAATGATCAGCGCGTCGCAGGTGTAGCTGCCGCTGTCGCCGGTCAGCGTGAACGGCCGCTGGCTCAGGTCCACCCGGTTGATGTGGTCAAAAATAATTTCGGTGTTGAAGCGCTCGGCATGCGCCAGGAAGCGCTGCATCAGTTCGGGTCCCTGCACGCCGTTGACGTCGGCGGGCCAGTTGTCCACCTCGGTGGTGGTCATGAGCTGGCCGCCCTGGGCCATGCCGGTGATCAGCACTGGTTTCAGATTGGCGCGGGCTGCATAAACGGCAGCGGTGTAGCCGGCCGGGCCTGAGCCAAGAATAAGAACCCTGGAATGTTTCATTTGAGGAATCCGTGAAAAAATGTAATAACTCGGGTAAAGTTGATTCGTTACGTGATAGTAGTGAGGTGAAAACTTGACAACATCTGAATTTCGCAGAAACGCAACCATTGTAAGAAGCCTGCCTTCGATTGTCGGGCATGGGGTGGACGGGATGCTGGCATGAGCACCACCATCGTTTCACGGCTGGATCTGCTTCGCCGGGTGCCGCTTTTTTCAATGCTGACCACCAGCCAGGCCGTGTCGGTCGCTGATGCCGTTGTCAAGCGCCGTTACCGCAAGGGCGAGGCCATTGTTGAGCAGGGAAAAAAATCCACCGACCTGACCATTTTGCTGACCGGCCGCGCACGCGTCGTGAGCGCCGATGCGCGTGGTCGTGAAGTGATTCTGGCGACCATGGGCCCTGGCGATTACGTGGGCGAAATGAGCCTGATCGACGATTCGCCGCATTCGGCATCAGTCTTTGCGGAAGTGCAGACCGATACGCTGGCGCTGGATCAGTTCGAATTCGCGCGCTGCCTGCCCGATGCCGACTCGATGGCCTATTCGGTCCTGAGGGGGCTGGTCTATCGACTGCGCCAGGCCGATCGTAAAATCGAGTCTCTGGCCCTGATGGATGTGTATGGCCGTGTGGCCAATGCGCTGCTCGAAGTCGCTGGGGATGCCACCCGTTGCGCGGACGGTACCGCCGTGATTCGGGGCAGGGTGTCGCGCCAGGACATGGCAAAAATGGTCGGCGCTTCCCGGGAGATGGTCAGCCGTGTGATGAAAGACCTTGAGGAACGCGGTTTTATCGAAACGCAGGACGATGGCTCGCTGGTGGTAAGGCGGCACCTGGATTCACTGGTTTAACGGCAGGCGTTTACAGTTCAGGACCGAAGCCGTGCCCAAAGCGGCGCCCAACTGCGGTAAGCTCCAAGTCCCGCTTATGACTTACTCGCTCGATACCCTGAACTCCAGAAATTCCCCTGCTGCGGCTGCCCCTGGCGGCTTCAAGCGCCTGGCCCGCGAAGTTGGCCTGATCCTGGGGCTGGTGGGCCTGATTCTCTGGATGGCCGCCTTGCTGAGCTATTCGCCGCAGGATGCGGCCTGGTCCACGTCCGGCAATCCGGAAGCCGCCAGCGGCACCCTGGTGGCCGCCAGGAACTGGGGCGGCCACCTCGGCGCCTGGCTGGCCGACGCCAGCTACTTCCTGCTGGGCTTTTCGGTCTGGTGGGCGCTGGCTGCCGGCGCCTGGGTCTGGATGCAGTCCGTGACGCGCGGGCTTCGCCGCGACGTGCTGGCGCCGGTTCCCGCTGCCAGCCGCCTTCGCTTCTGGCTCGGGCTGCTGCTGCTGCTGGTGGCCAGCGCGGCGCTGGAATGGTCCCGCCTGTACCGCTTCGAGTTCAGGCTCCCGGGCCATGCCGGCGGCGTGATCGGTTATGTGCTGGGCAACCTGGGCGTCAAATGGCTGGGGTTTGCCGGCTCGGGCCTGGTCTTCATTGCGCTGGGCCTGATCGCCGTGGCCAGCGTCTTCAATTTTTCCTGGGCCCGCGTGGCGCTGGGCCTGGGCGCCCGGATCGACAGCTTCATTGCACTGCGCCGTGAAAAGCGCGAGCTGGCGCAGGATCTCGCGGTAGGCAAGCAAGCCGTCCGCGAGCGCGAGGAGACGCTGAGCGACGAACGCATCGAAATCGAGGCACTCCACCCGGTGCCGGTCATCATCAAGCAGCCGGTGGTTGAACTGCCAAAGGCCGAGCGCCCCGCCAAGGCCAGGCCAGGGGTGGCGGCAAGCGCTACGGCAACTGCGCCAGCGCCCCCTTCGTCCATCTCGCCGATGGCGCCTGTCCCTTCGATGTCGCATGCGCCAGCCGCCCCGGTTCCGCTGGCCGTGTCATCACTGGGCGACTCCCACCTGCCGCAGGTCAGCCTGCTCGACACCGCGCTGCTGCAGCAGGAAAGCGTCGCTTCCGAAACGCTGGAGATGACCTCGCGGCTGATCGAGAAAAAGCTCAAGGACTTCGGCGTCGAGGTGCGCGTCGTGGCCGCAGCGCCCGGCCCGGTCATCACGCGCTATGAAATCGAGCCGGCCACCGGCGTCAAGGGCTCGCAGGTCGTCACGCTGGCCAAGGACCTGGCGCGCGCGCTCAGCCTGGTGTCGATCCGGGTGATCGAGACCATTCCCGGCAAGAACTACATGGCGCTGGAACTGCCCAATGCCAAGCGGCAGATGATCAAGCTCAGCGAAATACTGGGCTCGAAGGTCTACAACGACGCCACCTCGCTGCTCACCATGGGCCTGGGCAAGGACATTGCCGGCCATGCTGTCGTGGCCGACCTGGCCAAGATGCCGCATTGCCTGGTGGCCGGCACGACCGGTTCGGGCAAGTCGGTCGGCATCAACGCGATGATCCTGAGCCTGCTGTACAAGGCCGACGCGCGCGACGTGCGGCTGCTGCTCATCGATCCGAAGATGCTGGAAATGAGCGTCTACGAAGGCATTCCGCACCTGCTGGCGCCGGTGGTCACCGACATGCGCCAGGCGGCCCATGGCCTGAACTGGTGCGTGGCCGAAATGGAAAAGCGCTACAAGCTGA
>JAQGMN010000472.1 GCA_028292345.1 Polaromonas sp.
CAGTACTTGCAAACCAGTGAAACGGTTGGCTACGTCGTGATCGATATTGATGCAGCGTATTCGGACATGGCGCTTGCCAAATTGGCCAATGTTCCGGGAACCATTCGCAGCCGGGTTCTTTTCTAAAGGATTGGCAACCATTAGGCCGTATTCGGAAAGTCAATGGAGCCATTTCATGGTGCCGGCGATGTGCACAAAGCCCAGAAACCTGACGTCGAGCTTGTCATAGCGGGTAGCCACGCGGGGAAAGTTCTTCATGCGCTGGAAAAGGTTTTCCACCAAGTGGCGCGCCTGGTAGCGGTGCGTGTCCAGGACGCGCGGGTTCTTCTTGCGGTTGACCCGGCTGGCAATGATGACCTCCAGGCCTTGACTTTGTGCAGCCTGGACAATTTTGTCCGAGTCGTAGGCTCTGTCAGCCAATAGCGCCTGGGCCTGCAGCCCACTCAGCAGTTCGGGCACGGGTCTGGAGTCGTGGCATTGCCCGGCGGTCAGCACAAAGCGCAGCGGGTTGCCCAGCGTGTCGCACACGGCGTGGATTTTGGTATTGCGCCTGCCGCGCGTGATGCCGATGGCTTGCGGGTCGCTGCTCCTGCGCGCGCCTGCCGAGGATTGATGCGCCCGGCAGCAAGTGGAGTCCACCATCACGCAGCCATTATGCAAATCTGTTCTTCATCTTGCACAACTCAGCGCATCAAACTTTCCGAACAGCGCCTAATGTGTTTTTCAACAGCTTTTTTCATCCCTCGTTGCTGATGGCGCCCCTGGTCAGCACGGGCCGGCTGGGCAGCATGCCTAAGCTTGCCCAACCAGCCTTTGTCAGTTCAAGCCGTTGATAAGCGATGGGCTGAAATCGATCTGCCTGCACCGCGGCAGATGGCGTTTTTACCCAAGACGCGACAATCACAACAGCAAGCTGAGGCTTAGGACTACAAGCGTAAGCAAGTTGTAAGGTTACAAATGAGGGCTTGCCATGGCATTCGTTTTCCCTGCCTAAGGAATTGCCATATTTTCTTTAAAGCCCGTGCAAGCCGCATTTCGCGCAGGAGTGGCATGTTAGGTCGGCCTGACACTGAGCATGCCAGGCTCAATGCCGACGCAGTATTGGTCTGATCCAAGCACGCATGGCCAAGGTGCTTGCCATCCATCGCACGGGAATGGCGCTTGGTGCTCATTAAGTAGCACACGGCAAGGCAACACACAACATCGAACTAAGAAGGGGCTTGTCCTGTGTCCGTTAGTCCATTTGCAATCGACGAATTGCAGCTTTTGAATGACGCCGGGGTGGCGCCAGAATTTTTGACAAAAGGCGCTTTCCCGCCGGCAAGCCCTCTTCGGGCTGCACACCGCGGCATGCCATCGATGTGGCCGGGCTTCCTCACCGGCCAAGCCGAGCAACCGGTGCGGGTGCTCTTGATCGATGACGATGCGAACATGCGCCGCGTGATCGCGCACGAATTGCTGGCCGACCTGCGCATCGACCTGGTGAGCCAGGGCGCCAGCGCACGCGAAGGGCGCCGCTTGATCAGCCAGAGCGAGTTTGACGTCATGCTGGTCGACCTGAACCTGGGCGACGGCACGGGCTTTGAGCTGATCGAGCAGATGAAGGCTGTGCGCCCGGCAGCCGAGGCCGTCGTCATTTCGGCTATGGAAGACGCGCAGCACGCGCTGCATGCGTTCAAACTCGGCGCCACGGGCTACCTGGTGAAAAATTCCTGGTTCGGCAACTTTGCGCAAGCGGTGCTGCAGGTGGTCAATGGGGGTGCATCCATCACGCCCGGGCTGGCGCGCAGGCTTTTGGGCAAATTCGAGCCCCTGGCCACGAAAAGCGCTGCCGAGCCGGGCAGCCACAAAGCCAGGGACAAGCTATCCGAGCGCGAAAAAGGCGTGCTGCAACTGGTCGCCTCGGGCCACACGAGCATGGACATTGGCGCGCGTCTGAACATCAGCGGGCAGACCGTGCACACGCACCTCAAGAACATCTACCGCAAGTTCAATGTGCGAAATCGCGCGCAAGCGGTGCGCTTTGCGGCAGCCCACGGAATTTTTTAACCCCGCCGGTCACCCCATCGTGCTGGTTTGCTGAGCAGCCGTTTGCAGCCATTGCAAGTTAGCGCGAAGCATGTATGTCAATGGGTGGCTTCGCCTGATCGGCCTGCACCACGACGGGAAAAGCGCCTGCCGCCCGGCCGTCATCGAGGCCGTGGACAAGACCGTAAATTGACCTCAAAACGTGGTCCAAAGCGGCCTGCTTGCGAGGAGGCTTCTTGGCTTGACATCGATGTGCACGGCCAGCGACTTGATACCAGCCACACGCTGCGCGGCACACTGGGCGCGGTGCTTGTGGGCGTAAATGGCCACTTCGCCGCCCAGCGTCACCTTTCCATTCATGGCCTGGAAGTGAATTTTCTTGGCATGGGCGCCCAGTTCCCAAGCCAATTCATCGGTGATGTCTTTTTCAAGCTGTTGGTCGGTTTTCATCTGATGTCGTTTTCAGTAGGAATTTGACAGGGTGCGTTTGGAAAAACAGAGCCACCAGACGGGCTTCGTGGCATGGGCTCCATTTCGGCCGGGCAACCTGGGCAAGCCGCTGCCAGGCTCTATCTATTCATGACGTTATCTTGGCGTGCCGGGCTGGCAGTGCGGCGTAGGAAACCACTGGTGATGCGGGCAGGCAATGACTGTGCTTTTCATTCTTCAAAAACTGAGAAGCGCAATGGATGCGGTCAGGCGGGCCGTCGGCCATCCTAAAGGACTGCCTGAATCGCTGAACGCCAGGCCCATGGGCTGTGTTCTTTTGGTAGCTTAGCAGTTCATGGTCAGGCTGGTGTGGTTCGGCGCCAGTGTCCAGTCATGACGCTCTTCACTGTTTCCCCCAACCACGTCAAGTCGTGCAAACTCCGCATGACTGCAGCCTGGCTTCGCTTTGACGTAGGGTAAAAAAAACCGCCGTGTCAGCGGTTATCTCACGGTTCCCCAGTCCGGCGCTGGAGGAGCGTTCCCAGTTGCCCCTGGCCCTGGCCCTGGGGCTTGGGCTCGTATTTTTACTGCGCTAGGGCTTGTTAACGCAAATTTGACAAACTGAGGCACTACGGAGAAACTGCCCGGATGCAACTCACTTGGGAACAATCCGAACTGATCGCGCCGTTCCTGCCGCGCCAGCGCGGCAACATTCGGCTGGACAACTTGGCTGTGGTCAACGCTATCTTGTTTGTCGCCGCCAATGGCTGCAAGTGGCGCGCGCTGCCCAGCCACTACGGCTGCTGTCACAGCATCTACACGCGCATGAGCCGCTGGACCAGGGCCGGGGTGCTTGACGCGGTGTTTGAGCGGCTGCAGCGCGAGCGCCTGATGCGCGTGCGCATCGAGGCGGTGAGCCTGGACTCGACCATCATCAAGGTGCATCCGGACGGCACCGGCGCGCTGAAAAAAACGGCCCCCAGGCCATTGGCAAAAGCCGCGGCGGCTGGACCACCAAACTTCATCTGGTTGCCGCGGGTGCCTGCGACGCTATAACGTGGAGCTTGACGCCGGGCCAGGCGGGCGACGCCCCCGAAGGGCGCAGGCTGATCCAGGCCATGGTCGGGCCGCAGGAGGCGGGCCAAGTCGCGCTGCTGATGGACAGCGCCTTCGAGGGCAACGCCACGCAGGAGTTGGCCTGGCAACTGGGCTTTGTGCTGGTGGTTCCGCCAAACCCAAAGCGGTGCCAGCGGCACAAGTTGGACAAGGCGCTGTACCGTCGGCGCAACGAGGTCGAGCGAATGTTTCGCCGGCTCAAGTCCTGGCGTCGCGTGTTCACGCCTACGACAAGACCGACGTGATGTTCGCCGCCTTTATTACCGTCGCGCTCATTGCCGAGGCTCTTCGATAGCGTTAACAGGCCCTAGCGCCGCGCTGTCCACTTCCTGGCAAGACACAAAAGGTGCCGGGTCAATCAAACCTCACAAAGGAGCTGGAGCATGTCCAATTGGAGCGACTACACGCACGGGGCAACGCTGTGCGCCTCTGCGCACCTTGTCAGCCTCGCGACCGAACTGCAAACAAGGCTGGCCAAAGAGGGCAACGAGTTCGGCCTCGATGAGGCGCTCTTTATTCTGCGCCAGATCGGCAGCATTGCCCAATCCATGGGCCTGGCAGTCGAAGGGGAGCATTTTGTGCGTGATCAGGCAGGGCTGACGGCTTGACGCTACTTGACACTGCTTGTACGGTGTGCGGAGAGTCCCAACATCTGCTTGGCTTACCTACAGCCAGCTCCTTTCACTTCGCCAGCATGGCCATCTATGAGTAGCGCTTCAAGCCTGGGCCGCCAGTCAGTGGGGAACCGGCTTGAAAAACTGTGTCTGTAGGGAAGCTGCACATGCACGCAACGCGAGAGATTCAGATGCCAGCGCAAAGCGCAGCACTTCAACGGCGTAGGCTGCGTCACTTTCAAAGCGATGGGGGTCAATCCACCACCCTTGCCCGGCCATCAACCATTTAAAATCGACCCTTGCCAGCAGACAAGCGCATGCATCGAAGTTGCCTTTATCTTGAGCGAGCACCTGTCCTGCCGATGCTTCGCTTTGAGGAATGAAAGCATTGCTCGCGATGTAGGTCGAGAGCAGGCCAGCCGGGGCGATATAAGTAGTCATGGCATCCCTTGACTGATTAGATCAATTGCATTCATGTCCTAAATGCAGTGAATGCTATTCATATTGAACAGCAACAAGTTAGAAAAGGACAGGCAAACCTGCCTATCTGTTGCTGCCTTGCTACGCACAAATCAGTTACTGGCGTGCCGGTGTTCACGACCATCCCCTGCAGGGCATGGGTCGACTTTTGCAGGCATCATGCAGCCTGCTGCCCCTTGGCCTGCTCAGTTTGACTTGGCAGTCGCGGATGGCAGCGGTCAAGCGGCTTTCCTGATTCAGGCTTGTCAAGCATGAACGAGGCGCAAGACAGTGAATGTCTAAACCCATCGATGCGCAGCGGGACTTTATGACTTCACCGGGTGGCCATTGGCTCCCCATGGCAGTCTTGGGGCATTCTTGCGGCAGGGCCTTTCCCAAGCTGCTTAAAACCAAAACCCAGGCTGGACAGCTCTGGCTGCACAGCTTTGTACGCAACGCAGTCGACATACTTGCAAAGTTCACTCTTGAGGCGCACTACGATGCGTGCTGGTTCAACTCTTTAATAAAACCCAATATGAACGAACTCGTCAAGCTCCGCCAGCAAATAACCGAGATGGAAAAGCAGGCCGCAGAACTGAAGAAAAAGAACCGTCCTGCTGTACTTGCCGAACTGCGCGAGCAAATGGCCGCCTACCGCATCACCGCCGAAGAGCTGAGCCGTCCGGCTCCCAAAGCCAGGCCCAAAGCGACGCCAGCCAAATCGGCGAGCCCGGCCAAAGGCAAAAAGCCCGTGGTGTCTTCGCCAGCCAAGTACCGCGGACCCGAGGGCCAGCAGTGGACCGGCCGGGGAACGGCGCCCAAGTGGCTCAACGACTTGGTGGCGGGCGGAAAGGCCCGGGAGGATTTCCTGATCGCTCCAGACTCGGCAGCTTCTGGCAGCGCGGTAGCCGAGTAAAAAACACTGGTCATCGCAGCGCTGTGGCGCAACTGGGCACTGCTCGCCTTGACCGGGCCGCTCAGGCTTCATAGCCGAGCCGTTTAGCCAGCAATGGCGTTCAAACTCGACATGACACTCAATGTGAATCTTGAGCATCCAAGACAGCGCCAGCGCTGTCAGCGCTGGCACAAAAAAAGGCCCAGACCATGCGGCCTGGGCCTGTAAATCCACCCTTTGAGGAGGTGGAGGAGACAACCGGTGCAAAAATACAGCAGGGCTTGAGGCTTGTGCGTGGAGTCCTACGACAAACCAAGCATGGCCAAAAATGCTGCACTGCAACAATATTTTAAGCTTTGGAATTCCTGAAGATGCGGCTGAGGTACAAACCATTGCCCTGCGTCGGGGTATTCCAACATCGAGCCCGACCTAATAAGCAGCGCAGCGAAGCCATGAAAATTAGTACCTCACTGCCCAGCAAGCAGCTTCAGGTTTCGATCCACAGTCATCTTTTGAATTGACATAGCGGGCAGCAGCTATGCGGCGAAGCGGTCCGTACGCATCGGCACAGCTCGCCCAAGCCGATTCGCTTTCGCACAGCCCACCCTTGTCAGGTGTACAGACGCTCGAGCGCGTCCCATTCGGGTTTGCCGACGAGCCGCTGGCGTTCCGCAAATAAAATGAGCAACTCGGGATCTTCTTCTAGACGCTTTGCCTCCTGCAAAACCGTAAGCGCTTTTTGCATCCCAGCCACGGCGCCCTGCAACGCGGCATTCGCGTAGAGCACAAGGCCATAGCCCATGCCCCCGAGGTCCTCGGCACTGAAGATAGGCGTCTTACCGCCGACGACCATGTTCATGAGCTGTGGGCAATCCAGGCGCTGTGGCAGCGCACGAATTTCGTCGACGGAAGTCACTGCTTCGACAAACAGGATGTCTGCGCCGGCCTCGGCGAATCTGTGCGCACGCTCGATCGCCGCCTCAAAGCCAAGCACGGCGCAGGCGTCAGTGCGCGCTAGGATCAGCAGGTCCGCGCTCTGCCTTGCATCGGCCGCCGCCTTGATCTTGTTGACCGCCTCATCGATGGGAATGACATCCTTTCCGGCAAAGTGGCCGCAGCGCTTTGGTGCGATCTGGTCCTCGAACTGGATGCAGTCGGCGCCGGCGCGCTCCAATGTCCGCACGGTGTGGCGCACATTGAGCGCGTTGCCAAAGCCGGTGTCGGCATCAACAATCAGCGGCAAACTGACTGCGTCACGGATGCGCGCTGTATGGTCTGCGATCTCGGCCAGACCCATGAAGCCCTGATCGGGCAGGCCGAACCACATGTTGGTGACGCCCGCGCCGGTGATATAGATGGCCTCGAAGCCCAAATCTTCGATGACTCGGGCCGACAGCGCATTGAAGGCGCCCGGAACGATAACGCCGCGGCGGGCTTGCACCAACGCACGCAGTTGTTGTTTGGTATTCATTAGTTGCCTGCAAAGTAGGGGAGAGGGGCGGCCTGTGGATTGGCTGTATTGCGTGCTCACTTTTCCTGCATCTGCGCGGCCTTGACGATCTCACCCAGACGCTTGCGCTCGGCATTGGTGAACTTCACAAAGTCTTGGCGTGTTCCCCCCATGGGCTCGATGCCCATGCCCTTGAGCTTAGCCATGGTGACGGGCTCGTGCATGGCCTTGTCCACGGCTGCAGCGACCTTGTCCAGGATGACGTTGGGCGTGCCGCGTGGCGCATGCAGGCCCGCCCAGTGCGCAATCTGCAACTCGGGAAAGCCTTGCTCGACAGCGGTGGACAGCTGTGGATAGGCCGAGATGCGCTGCGTCCAGGTGGTGGCCAGCGGCTTGAAATTGCCTTCGCCCAGGATATGCGGCAACGCGATGATGCTGGCCTCGGACGTGCCTTCGACCTGTCCTCCCAGCACGGCCGTGGTGCTCTCCGAGCCGCTCTTGTACGGTATGGCCTGCAGCTTCGCGCCGTACTTCACGTTGAGCATCTCGGCCACGAAGTGCGGCGTGCTGCCGGTGCCGGCCGTGGCAAAGTTGAAACCCACGCCCTTCTTCGAGGCCTCGACAAAATCGCGCAGGTTGTTGTAAGGCGCCGACTTGGGCACCACGATCACCGAAGGCGCCAAGCCGATCATGACCACGGGCACCAGGTCCTCGTCCTTGAAGGACATCGACTTTTTGATCATGCTGTTGGAGATGACGCCTGCAGCGCTGATCAAGAAGGTATAGCCGTCCGGCGCGCTTTTCGCCACCAGATCGGCACCGAGCGAGCCACCCGCGCCGGGACGGTTTTCGATGATGACAGTCTGGCCCAGGACCTTGGCGGCTCCCTCAGCCGCTGAGCGCGCCATGAGGTCGTTGGCACCGCCCGGCGAGAACGGCACGACGAAGCGGATTGTCTTGGCGGGCCAGGCCTGGGCCTGCGCGGCCAGGGGCAAGGCGCAAGCCAGGGCTGCGGCGGCAGTGCAGGTCACGGTAAAAAAGCGAGAAAAGTTCACGTGTGTCTCCTTGGTTTTGGCGAAATAAACATTTTGCAGACCTTGTACCGCAAGCGCTGTGCCAACGACCCAAGAGAAAGCTCAACACGCTTAAGTTATTGATATCCAATAGATATTCGACAAGGAACGCCACTGCGCCTCATGCAATTGTTTCAATTAGATTTCACTATTGAGATAATGAAACCATTTGAAATGAATATAGCCTTTCGATCCTCCCTTCTTCTCGCCGCGGTGCGTCCGCTGCGAATCGTCGCCGTAGCCCGCCACCGGCTAGGCCGCGTGCTAGCGCGGCTTGTGCCAGAAGTGGCTGGACAAGCGCAGATCGAGCTTGTCGGCCATGCGTTTGACGACGCCGTGGCTGCCGTACGCGCTTTGCACGCCCACACTCCCGTCGATGCGGTGGTAGCCGCAGGAGCCAGTGGCGAATGGCTGCGCCAGCACCTGGATATACCGGTAGCGATGGTGGAGGTGCGAGGCTTCGATCTCATGCGGGCATTAGCCACGGCTCGGTCCATCTCCCCCCGAGTGGGTCTCGTGTCGTTCGACGGCCCTTCGGAGCACCTGGCACAACTCGATGCCTTGTTCGGCATGGGCATCGTGCAGTTCAGCTACCGCAGTCCAGACGATGCTCCCGCCTGCGTAGAAGCGCTGCACGCGGCTGGGGTCGAGGCTGTGGTTGCTCCCGGGCTAGTGGCCGACTTGGCAGAACAGGCCGGCATCGCCAGCGTGCTGATGTATTCAGAGGACGCGGTACGCCAGGCGCTGCAGGACGCTGTGCACTTGGCCCGGCACAGTCGCACGGAGCGAGCACGCCACGAAAGACTGGAAACCATCCTCAGCCAGCTGCAAGATGGCGTGGTCGCCGTGGACCTGCATCAGCGCATTGAGACGCTGAACCCCGTCATGGCGGAACTGTTGGGCGCTTCTGTTGCGGAGCTTGCCGGCCGGGTGCTGAGCGATGTGGAGCCCGTGCTGGACCTCAGCGCCACGCTGCTCTTGCACGAATCCACGGCCGAGGAAGTGCTGCAGATCGGCATGCGCACGCTGGTCGTGCGGCGCGCGCCCATCGTCGAAAGCGGCGAGGTCACCGGCGCGCTACTGGTGTGCCGCGACCCTGCCGTCATACAGCGCGCTGACCGCCATTTGCGTGCCAACCAAAGGCAACGAGGCGCGCCCGCGCGTTACCGGATCGAGTCTTTTACCGGCAACAGCACCGCGGCGCGGCGCGTGCGCGAACTGGCGCATCAGTGCGCGGCCAGCGATGCCACGGTCCTCATCACCGGCGAGAGTGGCACCGGCAAGGAGTTGGTGGCTCAGGGCATTCACACCGCCAGTCGGCGCGCGACACAGCCATTTCTAGCCGTGAACTGCGCCGCACTGGGCGAGAGTCTGCTCGAAAGCGAGTTGTTTGGCTACGAAGAAGGCGCCTTCACCGGCGCGCGGCGTGGCGGAAAGACCGGCCTGATCGAGGCTGCCCATACTGGCACCTTGTTTCTCGACGAGATCGGCGACATGCCGCTGGCGCTGCAGACGCGGCTGCTGCGCGTGCTGCAGGAGCGAGAGGTGTTGCGCCTGGGCGCGACCGCGGCGGTACCGGTGGACCTGCGCGTGATCGCGGCCACCCATGCCGATTTGGCGGCGCAAGTCGATCGGGGCCTGTTCCGGCGCGATCTGTACTATCGGCTTGCGGTGCTGCGAATCGAGACACCACCCCTGCGCGAGCGTGGCGCCGATACCGTACTCCTGGCGACCGGCCTGCTGTCGCGCCGCGCCGCTGCAGCCGGCTTGCAGCCGGCGCAGGCATTGCCGTGGCTTGCTGCCTTGTTGGAGCTGGCCACAGGATATGGCTGGCCCGGCAATGTGCGTGAGCTGGAGAACCTCGTCGAACGTCTGTTGGCCTGCCACCGCTATATGGCACCCGGCGGCCGGTTTGACCGCATCCGGCTGCTTGAGGTTTTTCCGGAATGCACGCAAGCCCGCCCGGCGCCTGTGCGCGACCGCCTGCTCAAGGACGCGCGGGTTGCCGCAGAGCGGCGGCGAGTGCGCGAAGTGCTCCAGGCGGTTCAGGGCAATCAGGACCAGGCCTGCGCCATCCTCGGCATCAGTCGCTCAACGCTATGGCGGCGGTTGCGTGACGAAGAATCAAAAACATAAAGTCTTCTATACAGGGCACCAGTAGCGCCTTGGGTGGACATGAGGCAATTTCTAACACGGTACAGCCAGATCGATCAAGGCGGATCGCTTGTCAAAGCGCATGTCAGGCATCCCAGCGGCTTTCAATGGTTCAAGGCTGTTGGCCCCAAACTGAAATGGCCCAGAATGCCAATTTCAAAATGATCAGTTCAAACCTTCCTATCCGCCATAAGCGGCCACCAAAAACTAGTAAAGCCCGGTAACCACGTCCCCAGGTCGGCACATCACGCGAGAATTGATCCTTTCAGCACTGGCGTGCGCACTCAGCGAAAAAACTGTCGGAACAAAATGTGCAAGCCATTGATTTTTGACGCCAGGCGCTCGAGCGTGTTTGAATCGCCTGACTTCGCTTTACTGAAGGACCCCCATCATGACCTCTGCTTTTGGCTATGCCAGCGATGCGCCCTCACAGGGCGCGATCGATGCTTTGCGCGGCGCGGCGCTGCTGGAGTTCGGCACCGATTGGTGCGGTTATTGCCTGGCCAGCGCGCCCATCATTTCCAAAGCCTTGGCTGCCCACCCTGCGGTCCAGCACCTCAAGGTCGAGGATGGCCGCGGCCGGGCACTGGGCCGATCGTTTCAGGTCAAGCTGTGGCCGACCTTGATTTTCCTGGCCAATGGGAAGGAAGTGGCCCGCTTGGTGCGGCCAACAGACGGCCATGCCGTGGCGCAGGCGCTTGCTGCCATTGATCCGATTAATGCTGCCCAGTGAGGCTGAGCCAAAGCCCGGTTGCCGCTGCCCTGGCCACTGAGCACTGAACCCCAAGCACGCGCGGCGCACAAACCCGGCGCTGGGGAGGAACCCGTTCCTTCCCGAAGTGAAGCCCTGATGCCTGTGAAGCAGCACGGGTCCCGGTGCAGGATCGCCCTCAGTGCGCATTCCATTGATGGCGGACAGTGATTCCAGGTTCATCACGGACAGCCTTCCATGCGATGGCGGACACCGAGCGCAGGTGTCCTGAGTGACGGTGTCAATCGTATCGCAACTGTCCGCGATGGC
>JAQGMN010000286.1 GCA_028292345.1 Polaromonas sp.
GTGATTTCTTCGACGCTGCCCGTGCCACTGATGGCGCGGTATTTGGGCGCTTCGCCGGGTGCGGCTTCAGCCCAGCTGGAGTAATAGGCCACCAGCGGGCGCGTCTGGGCGCTGTACACCTCCAGCCGCTTGGCCACGGTTTCTTCCTTGTCGTCTTCGCGCTGGATCAGCGGCTCGCCGGTGATGTCGTCCCGGCCTTCGACCTTGGGCGGGTTGTACTTGACATGGTAGGTGCGGCCCGACGCACTGTGCGAACGGCGTCCGCCCATGCGTTCGATGATGGCTTCAAACGGCACGTCGATCTCGAGCACGTAGTCGATCTTCACACCGGCTGCCTTCATCGCATCGGCCTGCGGAATGGTGCGCGGAAATCCGTCAAACAGAAAACCCTGCGCGCAATCGGGCTGGGCAATGCGTTCCCTGACCAGGTTGATGATCAGGTCATCGCTGACCAGACCCCCCGCATCCATGACTTTCCTGGCCTCGATGCCCAGCGGGGTTCCTGCCTTGACTGCAGCGCGAAGCATGTCGCCGGTGGAAATTTGCGGAATGCCGTATTGCTGGCAAATGAACGTGGCCTGGGTGCCTTTGCCCGCGCCGGGCGCGCCCAACAAGATAAGTCTCATGAAAGTCCTCGGATTATTGTGAATTTTGTACTGTGAATTCTGCTGGCCCGACGGGCGGTTCGGCGGACCGATGCGCCCTTGTCGCCGTGCATCCCGTCGCGTTTGCGGCGCTGCCCGAAACCGGACGATTTTCCGGTCGAGGATAGCATGCGCATCCCTGACAGCAGCTTACACAGAGCCCGTCTGTGCGGCTTTCAAGCCGTCAGTCGCCGGACACGTTCCAGATCTTCAGGCGTGTCCACGCCGGCGCCCGGTGCCTGTTCGGTGATGTGGACGGCGATCCGGTAGCCGTGCCACAAGGCGCGCAGTTGTTCAAGCGACTCCAACTGTTCCATGGGGGCCTGGGGCAACCGGGGGAACTGGCGCAAAAATCCGACCCGGTAGGCATAGATTCCGACATGGCGCAGCGGCCGGGGAAGCCTGCCTTGCTTCCACCATGCCTGGCCGGCCAGGTCGCGTGCGGCGGGAATTGGCGCACGGCTGAAATACAGCGCCGTGTGCTCTGCGTCCAGCACCACCTTGACAACGTTGGGATTGAGAAAATCGGCCAGATCATCGATGAAGTGCGCGGCCGTCCCCATGGCGCAGTCGGGACGGTTTTGCAGCAGCAAGGCCACCGCATCGACCAGGGCCGGGTCGATCAGCGGCTCGTCGCCCTGGACATTGACCACGATGGCATCGTCCGCCAGGCCCAGCAGGTCGCAGGCTTCGGCCAGCCGGTCGCTGCCGCTTGGGTGGTCGGTGCGGGTGAGTACCGCCTGGATGCCGAAGGCGGTGCACTGATCGATGATGTCCGTGCTGTCAGCGGCGACGACGGTCTGCAGCGCGCTGCTTTGCAGGGCGCGCTGCGCCACGCGCACCACCATGGGCAGGCCATTGATGTCGGCCAGCGGCTTGTTGGGCAGGCGGGTGGACGCCAGGCGCGCCGGGATCAGGACGGTAAAGCTCATGCCGGCTTACAGGCCAAGCTCTTCGTCGGTCAGTGTCCGCGCCTCGTTTTCCAGCATGACCGGTATGCCGTCGCGCACCGGATAGGCCAGGCGGGCGCTGCGCGAGACGAGTTCGCGTTTTTCGCGGTCGTATTCGAGGTGGCCCTTGGTCACGGGGCAGACCAGCAATTCAATGAGTTTGGTGTCCATGGCTTGATGGTAATGGACAAAGCAGGGGCGCCAGCAGCGCATCCAGCGCGTCGTAGAAGGCCGGCTCGGGCGCGAATTCGAGCGGGACTGCCAGCAGTCTCAGGCCGGGCGGGGCTGGCAGGGCAAACAGCTTGACCGCATCCTTTTCGGTGCACAGAACGGTCCGGCCTGACAGGGCATCCAGGTCGTCCTTTTTGAAGTCATGGTGGTCTGCAAAGGCAATGGTTTTTTGCAGCGTCAGCCCGCGGGCCCTGAGCATGCCGAAGAAGGCTTCGGGGTTGGCGATGCCCGCCAGCGCCACCAGAGGCTGGTGCCTCAACGACGTCAAGGCCAGCCGGCTGCCATCGGCCGACAGGGCATGGTCGGCCAGCTGGCGCCGGGAGGCATAACCTTCAAACGCGGCCTTCTGACCGGTGTGCAGAACCAGGTCGATGCCGTAGCGAAGGCGCTCGGGCCAGGGTTCACGCAGCGGTCCCGCAGGCAACAGCCAGCCATTGCCCACACCCCTTTCGTCGAACACCACGATTTCGATGTCGCGCTGCAGGGCATAGTGCTGCAGGCCGTCGTCGCACACGACAGCAGAGGTGGCAGGATAGGCCGCCAGCAAATCCCTCAAGGCGTCAGTCCGCTTGTCTGCTACAAAAACAGGAGCGGCTGTTGCCCGCTGGATAAGCGCAGGCTCATCGCCGGACGCATCAACCGGGGTGTTGGGACCGACTTCCAGGCTTTGCCGCCCGGCACGCCCGTAGCCGCGTGACACCACGCCGACGTGCAAACCCTGTGCCTGCAGATGCCTGACCAGCGCCATTACCAGCGGTGTCTTCCCGGCACCGCCCACCACGACATTGCCTACCACGATGACCGGTACGCCGAAGCGCATGGATTGCAGAATTCCGTGCCGGTACAGGCCCCATCGCAATCTGACCAGCACGCCATGAAGCTGCGCAACCGGCCAGAGCAGGCATGCCAGCCAGCCACGCGTGAGCCATGCGCCGGAAAGGATGTGTTTCACGCCGCTGCCATGGTGGTCATGCCGTAGTGTCCAGGTTCGCAGGCTTACCTGGCGCCTGACGGGGCCGTGCTTTGGGTGGCAAAAGTTATCTGCG
>JAQGMN010000294.1 GCA_028292345.1 Polaromonas sp.
AGATGTCGCGCTTGATCACGCTGGCCAGCGTCGCCATCACGAAGAACACGCCGGCCGTGCCGCCCATGGCCGTCATGATCAGCTGCGAGCCGTTGCTGAAGCCCAGGATCATGCCGATCATGCGCGACAGCATCAGGCCCATGAAGAAGGTGAAGCCCAGCAGCACCGGCACGCCGGCGGCCGATTCCTTGGTCTTTTCAATGGCGTACATGAAGCCGAAGGCGCCGCCCAGGAACACCACCAGCCCCAGCCCGCCCGACAAGGACTGCGTGATGCCGGTGGCCACGCCCAGCCAGGCGCCGGCCACCGTGGGCAGCAGGCTCAGGGCCAGCAGCCAGTAGGTGTTGCGCAGCACCTTGTTGCGCTGCTCGGCGGACTGCGCGACTCCGCCGTAGCCATAGGTCCGTACGTTGTCAGTCATGATTTCAACTCCTGTAAAACCCGCGTGTGCGGGCGATGCGTCCATTTTATGGGCCATGCCGGTTTTTTCAAAAAACCGGCCCGGTGCAGCTCCTACTATTTGTAAGGGCTCTTTTGACCTGTTTGGAGCCAATGGCGCCGCCGGGGTTCCCCGAATGTGCGTATGCTCGACACCTTTTACAAAAACCCGGAAAGCACCCAGCGCCATGAAATCCAAACCCCTGCTTGACCATGCCGACATCAAGGCCATCGCCGCCGCCGCCGAGGCCGAAGCGCTGAAAAACAACTGGGCCGTGACCATCGCCATCGTCGATGACGGCGGCCATTTGCTGCATTTGAATCGCCTCGACGGCGCCGCGCCGCTG
Source organism: Polaromonas sp. (assembly GCA_028292345.1). Classification (GTDB taxonomy): domain Bacteria; phylum Pseudomonadota; class Gammaproteobacteria; order Burkholderiales; family Burkholderiaceae_C; genus Polaromonas. The sequence continues at coordinate 786 of JAQGMN010000294.1, forward strand.
TCGGCGCACATTGCGCCGGCCAAGGCCAACACTGCCGCCATGGGCCGGCGTGAAAGCCGGATTTATGAAGAAATGATCAACGGCGACCGTCCCGCCTTCCTGTCCGCGCCTTATGTGCATGGCATGCTCGAAGGCGGCGTGCCCATCGTCAAGGACGGACACTGCCTGGGAGCCGTCGGCGTCAGCGGCGTGAAATCCACCGAGGATGCGCAGATTGCCCGCGCCGGCATTGCCGCCATCGGTCTGTAAAAAACAGCGCTTTCGATCGGGCCACGGCCTGACATGGAAAAAAAGCCGGCGCATCCATGGTCGGCTTTTTTTTTCGTCTGAGATGAAAGCGCAGTGTCTTCGCGGTAAAAAAAAGCCTGGCTATGCGACCGGTTCAGGGTCCGTGGCTGGCAAAAACGACCTTGGGGCGCTTGCCCGGATCGTCCCACGATGAAACTGCTGGAGTGAAGGACAGGAAAGGCCTGGCCTACTTGGTCAGGATCAGCTTGCCCAGCCGCGTGGCCTGCAGGCGGTAGGTCAGCCCGTTGTGGCTGATGTCCACCGTCTTTTGGCCGCGCAGCAACTCGGCGCTGTCCACGCAGCCGGGCGTGTCCACGGCCGGGTTCACTTGGGGCGCGTTGGCATCGGCAGGCGAGGGCGGCTGCCGGCCCGCGCTGGCGTTGGAAAAGGGAGTTGTGGACATGGCTTTCTCAGTTCCTGGGTTCGGTGATGAAGCCGATCTTGCGCAGGCCGGCCTGCTGCGCCGCCGCCATGGCCTGCGCCACACGCTCGTAGCGGACCGCCTTGTCGCCGCGGATGTGCAGGTCGGGCTGCGGGTTTTGCGCGGCCGCCGCCTTCAGGCGTGGCGCCAGGTCTTCATCGGCGATCCTGGCGTCGTTGACGTAATAGCTGCCCTCGGCATCGACGCTGAGCCGCACGGTTTCCGGCTTGACGAGTTGCTGCTCGTTGGTGGCGCGCGGCAGGTCGATGTTGACCGAATGCTTCATGACCGGCACGGTGATGATGAAGATGATCAGGAGCACCAGCATGACATCGACCAGCGGGGTCATGTTGATCTCGTTCATCACCTCGTCGGTGTCGTCCTGGGTTCCAAAAGACATGGATCAGCTCCCTTTTCGCATTGCCACGACATTGGCCGAAACCGGGCCGGCGACGCGGGCGCCGGTCACGAAATAGGCATGCAGGTCATGCGCAAACCGGTTGAGCTTGCCGCTCACCGACTTGTTGCCGCGCACCAGGGCGTTGTAGCCCAGCACCGCCGGAATCGCCACGGCCAGGCCCAGCGCCGTCATGATGAGCGACTCGCCGACCGGGCCGGCCACCTTGTCGATGCTCGCCTGGCCGTTCAGGCCAATGGCCAGCAGCGCATGGTAGATGCCCCAGACGGTGCCGAACAGGCCGACAAACGGCGCGGTGGAGCCGACCGAGGCCAGTATGGCCAGGCCGGACTGCATCTTGGCGCCGATGTCGTCAATCGAGTTGCGCAGGCTGCGCGTCACCCATTCGCTCAGGTCCAGCGCGTCATGCAGTTGCGGCCTGGCATTGCCGTCCTTGTGCAGCACATGGGCCGTGGCCTCGCGGCCGGAGGTGGCCAGCAGGCGGAACGGGTTGGCCGGGTCGGTGCCGAACTTGGCCAGGCCGTCGGCAAAGTCGGCGCTGTGCCAGAAGCTTTCGGTCGCCTTGGCCTGGCTGGACAGCCGGCGCAGGTCCAGCGCCTTGGTGATGATGACGATCCAGGAAGCCAGCGACATGAGCAGCAGCAGCACCGCGACGCTTTTGGTGACGATATCGCCTTGTGACCAGACATGGGCAAGGCCGAATTGGGTTTCCATTTGCTAACAACTCCAGGGAAAGTAAAAAATCATTC
>JAQGMN010000017.1 GCA_028292345.1 Polaromonas sp.
GGGCGGCGGCCTGACCGCGCCGGCGCTGACCGCCAAGGACATGGAGGACATCAAGACCGCGATGAGCTTCCAGGCCGACTATGTGGCGGTGAGCTTTCCGAAAAACGCCACCGACATGGAAATGGCGCGCCAGCTGTGCAACGTGGCCGCCGCGCCCTACCGGCACAAGCCCGGCCTGATCGCCAAGATCGAGCGCGCCGAGGCGATTCCGAAGCTCGAAGAAATTCTCAAGGTCAGCGATGGCATCATGGTGGCGCGCGGCGACCTGGCGGTCGAGGTCGGCAATGCCGCCGTGCCGGCGCTGCAAAAACGCATGATCAAGATGGCCCGGGCCGCCGACAAGGTGGTGATCACCGCCACGCAGATGATGGAAAGCATGATCCTGAACCCGGTGCCCACGCGCGCCGAGGTCAGCGACGTGGCCAATGCGGTGCTCGACGGCACCGACGCGGTGATGCTCATCGCCGAAACCGCCGCCGGCCGCTTCCCGCTGGAGACCGTTGAGGAAATGGCCAAAATCTGCGAGGAGGCCGAAAAGGCCGAGTACAAGGAACTGAGCGCCGATTTTTCCGGCAAGACCTTTGCGCGCATCGACCAGTCGATTGCCATGGGCGCGCTGTTCACCGCGCACCACCTGGGCGCCAAGGCCATCGTGGCGCTGACCGACAGCGGCTCGACCGCGCTGTGGATGAGCCGCCACGACATCCATGTGCCGATCTATGCGCTGACGCCGCGCCTGGAAACCCAGCGCAAGATGGCGCTGTACCGCAATGTGCGCGCCATCCTGATGGACAGCAGCGCCGACCGGGACACCGCGCTCGACCAGGCCGAGGGCCACCTGCTGCGGCTGGACATCGTGCAGAGCGGCGACGTGTATGCCATCACCTGCGGCGAGCCGATGGGCGCGCCCGGCGGCACCAACATGCTCAAGGTCTGCCGGGTGGCCTGAAGCGCGCGGGCGGCTGGGCCACGCCGCCCGCCACCGTCCAGCACAGCCAGGCGGGCCAGCCCCGAGGACGAAGCCGGCCAGCATCGCACCGGCCAGCCAGCGCCGGGCGGTTTTCAAGGCCTCAAGCGTCCCAGGCCAGCAGCAGCAGGCTGCCCAGGGTCCAGCGTAAAAAGTGGGTGCGGGCAAGGGGAGCGGGAAACAGCAGGTCGGGCATGAAGGCTTTGGGCGTGTCGGATGCTGCGAAGGTAGCGGCCCCGCCTTAAGCCACTCCTAAAGCCCCGCGCCGGCGAGAAAGACAGGCGGCGGACGCGACAATACGCGCATGAGAATCCTGGTGGTGGAAGACGACGCGGGCATTGCCCTGGGCCTGAAGTCCAGTTTGCAGCAGCGCGGCTATGCCGTCGATGTGTGCGGCACGCTGCGCAGCGCCTGGGCGGCGCTGCGCAGCGAGGCGTTCGACCTGGTGCTGCTGGACCTGGGACTGCCCGACGGCGACGGCAGCCAGCTGGTGCAGCGCATCCGGCAGGCGCCGGCGGCCGCAGGGGGCCTGCCCGGCCACCTGACGCCGGTCCTGATCATGACCGCCCGCGACCAGATTGCCGACCGCATCCTCGGGCTGAACCTGGGCGCCGACGACTACCTCGTCAAGCCGTTTGACCTGGACGAGCTGGAAGCCCGGATGCGGGCGCTGCTGCGCCGGGCCGGGGGGCGCGCCCATCCGCTGCTGGTGCATGGCGAACTGGTGGTCGACCCGGCGGCGCACAGCGTGCTGCGCGCCGGCCAGCCGCTGGAGCTGACGCCGCGCGAGTTCGCCCTGCTGCTGCTGCTGCTGGAGTCGCGCGGCCGGGTGCTGTCGCGCCAGCAGCTGGAGGCGCGGCTTTACAGCTGGCAGGATGCCGTGGGCAGCAATGCGGTCGAAGTCCATGTCCACCACCTGCGCCGCAAGATCGGCGACAACGTGATCCAGACGCTGCGCGGCGTCGGCTATTTCATTCCCCGGGAAGACCTGCGATGACGCTGCCCGCGGGCCGCCAGGCGTCGCTGACGCGGCGCCTGCTGCTGGGCATGCTGGCGGCCCTGCTGCTGGTGTGGGCCGGGTTTTTCGCCGTCGGCCACCGCACCGGCATTCATGAGGCCGACGAGCTGACCGACGGCCACCTGGCGGGCACGGCGGCGCTGCTGCTGACGCTGGACCTGCCGCCGTTCATGGGCGATTCCCTGGAGCCGAACCGCCAGGCCAACCTCGACATGGCCCGGCCGGCGCTGGCCAGCCTGAAGCGCCACGACTACCAGTTTTCCCTGAGCGTGCTGGTGCGCGACGCGGCCGGCCATGTGCTCGCGCGCTCGGGCGAGGCGCCGGTGCCGCCCTTTGCCCCGGCTGACGGTTTTGCCGACCTGCTGCTGGGCACCCCGGCCATCGCCTGGCGCAGCTTTTCGCAATGGGATGCCACGCGCAGCCGGCAGGTGACGGTGCTGGTGAAGTTCGAGGAACGCGAGGCGCTGGCCGAGGATGTGGCCGACCAGCTCGCCGAGCCCGTCCTGTGGCTGCTGCCGGCGGTGGCGCTGGCGCTGGGCGCGGCTATTTTGCGCGGCCTGCGGCCGCTCCAGGCGCTGTCGCGCGATGTCGAGGCGCTGGAGGGGAACCAGGCCGCCCGCCTGCAGGCCCGCCATCCCTACCGGGAATTCAATTCGGTGGTGCGCTCCATCAACCGGCTGCTGGGCCAGCAGCAGGCGGCGCTGGAGCGCGAGCGACAGCTGGCCAGTGAAATCGCCCACGAGCTGCGCACCCCGCTGTCGTCGATCGCCCTGCAGGCCGCATCGCTTCGCGGCGCCTTGCCGGCCGAGGCGCAAGCCGCGGCCCTGCAGCAGATCAGCGCCGATGCGCTGCGCGCCGGCCATGTCATCAGCCAGTTGCTGGCGCTGGCGCGCGCCGGCCAGGCCGGCATGCAGCAGGCGCTGGTGCCGCTGGACCTGGCCGAACTCGCCCGGGAGGTCGTGGCGGGCTATGCGCAGGCGGCCTGGCAAAGCGGCCACCGGCTGAGCATTCAGGGGACTGAGCAGCCGACCGTGCTGGCGCATCCGCTGCTGCTGGAGCTGGCCTTGCGCAACCTGGTCGACAACGCCCTGCAGCACACCGGCCGCGGCACGGCCGTGTGCGTGCAGTGGGGCAGCGATGCGGGCCGCGCCTGGCTGCAGGTGTGCGACGACGGCCAGGGCGGTCACGATGCGCAGGCCGCAGCCCCGGCCGCCACCGATCGCCTGGGCCTGGGGCACAAGATCGTGGGCCGGGTCATGGACATTCACGGCGGCAGCTTTGCGCAGCACCCGGCGGCATCGCCCTTCAACCGCTGTTATCGCCTGTGTTTCCCGACGGGTACCTGACCTAACGGACTATTGGCAAACTGTAAAATGAAGGTTAAGGTTACCTTGCGGTTACCGTCAGGCCAACGTGGCAGCGCCGGTTGCGCTGCCCGCTCACGCACACCCCCTTTTTTTTCAGCTTTTTAACTTTCAGAGGAATCCTCATCATGGCACTCGTTTCGATGCGCGAGCTGCTGGACCATGCCGCCGCCAACGGCTACGGCATTCCAGCTTTCAACGTCAACAACCTGGAGCAGGTCCAGGCCGTGATGGCGGCCGCCGACGAGGTCGGCGCGCCGGTCATCCTGCAGGCCAGCGCCGGCGCGCGCAAGTATGCGGGCGAGGCCTTCATCAAGCACCTGATCCTGGCGGCCGTCGAGGCCTATCCGCACATTCCGCTGGTCATGCACCAAGACCACGGCCAGAGCCCGGCCGTCTGCCAGGGCGCGATCGACCTGGGCTTCAGCTCGGTCATGATGGACGGCTCCCTGGAGTCCGACGGCAAGACGATTGCCAGCTTCGACTACAACGTCGAGGTCACCCGCAAGGTGGTGGACATGGCCCATGCCACCGGCGTGTCGGTCGAAGGCGAGCTGGGCTGCCTGGGCAGCCTGGAAACCATGCAGGGCGACAAGGAAGACGGCCACGGCACCGACGCCGTCATGACGCACGACCAGCTGCTGACCGACCCCGAGGAAGCCGCCGAGTTCGTCAAGCGCACGCAGCTCGACGCGCTGGCGATTGCCATCGGCACCAGCCACGGCGCCTACAAGTTCACCCGCAAGCCCACCGGCGACATCCTGGCCATCGAGCGCGTCAAGGAAATCCACCGGCGCATTCCCAACACCCACCTGGTGATGCACGGCTCGTCGAGCGTGCCGCAGGACCTGCTGGCCCTGATCAACCAGTACGGCGGCCACATGAAGGAAACCTACGGCGTGCCGGTCGAGGAAATCCAGAAGGCCATCCAGTTCGGCGTGCGCAAGATCAACATCGACACCGACATCCGCCTGGCCATGACCGCCGCGGTGCGCAAGTTCCTGGCCGAGAACCCCGAGAAGTTCGACGCCCGGGAATGGCTCAAGCCCGCCCGTGAAGCGGCCAAGGCAATCTGCAAGCAGCGCTACATCGAGTTCGGCTGCGAAGGGCAGGGCGCCGGCATCAAGGGGCGCAGCCTGTCCGTGGTGGCGGCGCAGTATGCCAGCGGCGAACTCGCCCAGGTCGTTCGCTGATCCAGCGCCAGTGCCGTCCCCTTCGCCGGATTGGCGATAATTCAAAGCCCGTGCCCGACCCGCGTCGCACGGGCTTTTCACTTTCCAACCCGCAGACCCGCATGACCACCACCCACTCCGTACTCCACACCTCGGCCCTGACTTCCCTGCCCTTGCTCGCGCGCGGCAAGGTACGCGACAACTATGCCGTGGGCCAGGACCGGCTGCTGATGGTCGCCAGCGACCGCCTGAGCGCCTTCGACGTCATCCTGGGCGAGCCGATTCCCGGCAAGGGCGCGCTGCTCACGCAGATGGCGCTGTTCTGGTTCGACAAGCTCGGCCACATCTGTTCGAACCACCTGACCGGCGAAGCGCCCGAAAGCGTGGTCACGCCGGCGGAAATTCCGCAGGTCGCGGGCCGCTCGATGCTGGTCAGGCGCTTGAAACCGATTCCGGTCGAGGCCGTGGTGCGCGGCTACCTGGCCGGCAGCGGCTGGGCCGAATACCAGCAGAGCCAATCGGTGTGCGGCGTGCCGCTGCCCGCCGGCCTGAAAAATGCCAGCAAGCTGCCCGAGCCGATCTTCACGCCGGCCGCCAAGGCGCAGGTCGGCGAGCACGACGAGAACATCAGCTACGAGCAGGTCGTCGGCATCGTCGGCCCGGAGCTGGCCGCGCAGATCAGGAAGCTCAGCATCGAGATCTACGAAACCGCCGCCGCCTTCGCGCTGACCAAGGGCATCATCATTGCCGACACCAAGTTCGAGTTCGGCCTGGACGAGCACGGCACGCTGACGCTGATGGACGAGGTGCTGACGCCCGATTCGTCGCGCTACTGGCCGATCGAAGGCTACGAAGCGGCTTTGGCTCTAGGTGCAAATCCGCCGAGCTACGACAAGCAGTTCGTGCGCGACTGGCTCGAAGCCGTGCGCATCAACGGCAAGCCCTGGGACAAGACCCCGCCGTCGCCGCACCTGCCGCCCGACGTGATCGCCAGGACCGCCGCCAAGTACCAGGAGGCGATGGCGCGGCTGACGGCTTGAAAGGTCGGCTCACCCCTGTCTCGGCTCAATTCGTGTAGCCGGAACCCCCTCAAGGGGGCAACACCTGCAGTCCGGCGAAGCCGGTTCTGCGGTGTTCCTTTGTAAAAACCTCAGTTCAGCACCACGCTTCTCAAGTAGCCCCCTACATCAGCATCGTGGCGGCTATTCGCGTCACCAGGCCATCTCAACGACTGTGCAGCTTTTCCTGAAGCCAGACCTTGATCAGCGACTGGTAGGGCACATCGCGGGCATTGGCGGCAACCTTGATCGAGTCCAGCAGATGCCGGGGCAGGCGCAAGGAAATCGTCTTGGTGGTGGGTTTCAGGTTTTGCAAGGAAACCTTGCTGGCTTTTGACCAGTCAAGGTGTTCGGTGGAATCATGCGTTTCCCAGTACGCACGCTCGTCTGCCTCGTTGGCGAACTGGGGAATGGCTTTAATCGGCTTGTTCATAAATGGCGCGCTCCTTTCGGTGCATGTCCTGGCTGAAATGACCCGTATCAGAAGCCCGGATTGGCGCAGGGTAAAGGTAATGTGCAGCGCTCGCTCATCATCTGTTTTCCCCAATGCGTGAAGCCGGGCTTCGTGCTGGCTGTGCGCACCATCTTCAAGAATCAGCAGCGGCGCATTAAAGAAAACCTGCTCCGCTTCGGCCATGGATACGCCATGCTTTTCATTCTTTCGGGCATTGCCTTCATCCCAGTCGAACCCGGTAATCTGACTGAGTTGAATCATCTATGTATATTATCACCATATACATACTTGACATCTTTGCCAGAAAGATTGCATGGCGCGTTTCCTGGCAAGTTGAAGGTCTCAATCGCATCAAACCTCAGCTCAGCACCACGCTGCTCAAGCGCCGACGGTAGCTCGCCACCACGGCGTCTTCCGGCGGAATCTGGCCGTCGGCGACCTTGGGCTTGGGCGCTTCCATGATGTCGAGGATCGCGATGCAGGTCTTGCGCGCCAGGCCGTCGCTCCACGCCTTGTCGCGCATCAGGATTTCCAGCAGCTCGTCCAGCGCATCGGTCCAGCGCTGCCCGGCCATCAGCCACCGGGCCTTGTCGAACCGGGCGTCGAAGTCGCGCTTGTTGGCGGCTATTTTTGAATCAAATGTGGCTTCTGCGCTTGCTGCGTCTGCGTGAGCAGCTACAAAATCAAGAGCATCCATCCAGCGCTTGAGCGAATCGAAGCGGCGCACCGTTCCGGTTTGCGCGATCACCGGCGCAAAGGCCACCTTGGCATCGTCCTCGCGGCTCAGGATCAGGAGCTGCTTGACATAGTCGAAGCGGGCATTGTCGTCGGCCGGGTTCGTTGCCACGGCATGCTGCAGCCTTTCGAGCACCGCCTGGGGATCGCTGCCCGTCACCGGTTCTTCCTCGGGCGGCGCTTCTTCCGGGGCGGGCGGCAGGTGCTTGTCGAGGAATTCCCTGATCTTGCCTTCGGGCAGGGCGCCGGTGAAGCCGTCCACCGGCTGGCCGTTGATCAGCAGGATGCAGGTCGGGATGCTGCGGATGCCGAAGGCCTCGCCGAGCTGCTGCTCCTGGTCGGAATCGATCTTCACCAGCTTGAAGCGGCCGGCATAGGCCGCCTCGACCTTTTCCAGCAGCGGGCCGAGCGACTTGCACGGGCCGCACCACGGCGCCCAGAAGTCGATCAGCACGGGCGTGGTCATGGAAGCCGCAATGACTTCCTCCTGGAAATTGGCGATGGTGACGTCGATCATGGTGTGAAGAAAATAAGGGTTGGAACAAAGGGTTTCAAGCCAGCGCGCTGGCGGCATTCGGGACGATAGCATGCAAGCCGCGGGCGGCCGTCGCGCCGGGGCATGGCCCGCACCGCAGCCCCAGCCCTTAAAATCAGGCCTTACCGGCCCACAGCCGCAGATACCTCATCACTCCACTCCTTATGACGACAACAAACAATCCGGCAACGCCCCTGGTGGGCGTGGTGATGGGCTCCAGCAGCGACTGGGACACGATGCAGCATGCGGTGCAGATTTTGCAGCAGTTCGGCGTGGCGCACGACGCCCGGGTGGTGTCGGCCCACCGCATGCCCGACGACCTCTTCGCCTATGCCGAAGCCGCCGCAGGCCGGGGGCTGCAGGCCATCATTGCCGGCGCGGGCGGCGCGGCGCACCTGCCGGGCATGCTGGCGGCCAAGACCTGCGTTCCGGTGCTCGGCGTTCCGGTCGCCAGCCGGCATTTGCAGGGCGTCGATTCGCTGCACAGCATCGTGCAGATGCCCAAGGGGATTCCGGTCGCGACGTTTGCCATCGGCCATGCCGGCGCGGCCAATGCGGCATTGTTCGTCGTCGCCATGCTGGCATTGCACGACCCGGCACTGGCCGGCCGGCTGCAGGCCTTCCGGGCCGAACAGACCGCCGCCGCAAGCGCCATGACGCTGCCGCCGGTATGAATATGACGCCCGAATTGCCAATCTTTCCCGGCACGCTTGACGCCGCCGGCCGCCCCGCCACGCTCGGCGTGATGGGCGGCGGCCAGTTAGGGCGCATGTTCGTGCATGCCGCGCAGCGCCTGGGCTACTTCACGGCGGTGCTCGACCCCGACCCGCAAAGCCCGGCCGGCCGGGTCAGCCATCACCATATTCCCTTTGCCTACGGCGACGCGCAAGGCCTGGCGCAACTGGCCGCCGTGTGCGCGGCCGTCACCACCGAATTCGAGAACGTGCCGGCCAGCGCCCTGCAGACGCTGGCTGAAAGCTGCCCTGTGGCGCCGGGCGCCGCCGCCGTGGCGATTGCGCAGGACCGCATCCAGGAAAAATCGCATTTCACCGCCAGCGCCGCTGGATCGGGGGGGATGGCCGGCGTGACCTGTGCGCCTTACGCCGTCATTGAAACGCCCGACCAGCTCCAGGCCGTGCCCGACGACCTGCTCCCCGGCATTTTGAAGACCGCGCGCATGGGCTACGACGGCAAGGGCCAGATGCGCGTCAAGGACAAGGCCGAGCTGGCGGCCGCCTGGGACGAGCTGGAGCATGTCGCCTGCGTGCTGGAAAAAATGCTGCCGCTGCAAGCCGAATGCTCGGTGATCGTGGCGCGCGGCTGGGATGGCGCCATCGTGGCATTCCCGCCGCAGCGCAACCTGCATGTGGACGGCATCCTGGCCGTGACCGAGGCTTATGAAGGGAACATGCCCCCCGCGCTTGCCGCGCGGGCGCAGGCAGCTACCAAAGCGATAGCAGCGCATATCGACTATGTCGGCGTGCTGTGCGTCGAGTTCTTCGTCATCGACGACGGCAGCGCAGACGGCGCGCTGGTCGTCAACGAAATGGCGCCGCGCCCGCACAACAGCGGCCACTACACCCTGGACGCCTGCGACGTGTCGCAGTTCGACCTGCAGGTGCATGCCATGGCCGGCTTGGTGCTGCCCGCGCCGCGCCAGCATTCGCCGGCGATCATGCTCAACCTGCTGGGCGACGTCTGGTTCGACGCGGCGGGCAATCCACGCACGCCCGACTGGCAGGCGGTGCTGGCGCTGCCCGGCGCGCACCTGCACCTGTACGGCAAGAGCGACGCCCGGCCGGGCCGCAAGATGGGCCACCTGACGATCACCGGCGCCGACGTGGCCGGCGTCAAGGCCACGGCGCGCCAGGCCGCAAGCATTCTGGGCCTGCCCGGTTTCGGGGATGCGAAATGATTCTTCCCGGCACCGACCCGCAGGCAATTGCCGAGGCCGCCCGCTGCATCCAGGCCGGCGGGCTGGTCGGTTTCCCGACCGAAACCGTCTACGGCCTGGGCGCCGATGCGTCGAGCGACGACGCCGTGGCCGGCATTTTTGCCGCCAAGGGCCGGCCCGCCAACCATCCCTTGATCGTTCATGTGGCCGATGCCGCGCAGGTGAGCGACTATGCCGCCAGCGTGCCGCCCTTTGCCGCGCGCTTGACGAAGGCCTTCTGGCCCGGACCGCTGACGGTGATCCTGCCGCGCCGCGAAGGCGTGGCGCTGGCGGCGGCCGGCGGGCAGGACTCGATCGGCCTGCGCTGCCCGGCGCATCCGGTGGCGCTGGCTCTCCTGAAGGCTTGCCTGGCATTGGGCGTCAGCGGCGTGGCCGGGCCAAGCGCCAACCGCTTCGGCCGCGTCAGCCCGACCACCGCGCCGCATGTGGCCGGGGAATTCGGCGACGCGCTGCTGGTGCTCGACGGCGGGCCGTGCGCGGTCGGCATCGAGTCGAGCATCGTCGATTGCACCCGGGGCCGGCCGGTGCTGCTGCGCCCCGGCGTGCTGACGCGCGCGCAACTCGAAGCGGCCTGCGGCGAGCCGGTGCTGGACAAGGACGATGCGCACGCCGCCGGCAGCGCGCCGCGCGCCTCCGGCACGCTGGAGGCGCACTACGCGCCCGATGCCAAGGTGCGCCTGATGGACGCCGGCGCCCTGCAAGCCGCGCTCGACCTGCTCGGCGCGGACGCGGCGCACATCGCGGTGTATGCCCGCAGCGAACTGCGAGTCCAGTCGCCCCGGATGCTCTGCCGCCGCATGCCCGGCGAGGCCGCCGCCGCCGCGCAGCAGCTGTTCGCCGTGCTGCGCGAGTTCGACGCCCTGGGCGCCCGCCTGATCTGGATCGAGCAGCCGCCCGCCGCCCCCGAATGGGACGGCGTGCGCGACCGGCTGGGGCGCGCTGCGGCCAGTTGAGCGCTGAAAACCGTCAGTTCAGCGCGGCCCGCACATTGTCCCTGTAGGTGTAGAGCGTCACCGCCGGCTGGGTCAGCTCGCCGTTGGCGGTGAAGGCGATGCTGGCGGTCACGCCCTTGTACTGCGTCTTTCCAATGAAGGGCAGGTAGGTTTTCGGGTCCACCGAGTTGGCGCGTTTCATCGCATCGACCAGCACCAGGGTGGCGTCGTAGGCATACGGGCTGTAGATCTGGAACTGGCCGGGAAAGCGGGCGTCGTACTTTTTCTTCCATTCGGCGCCACCCTGCATCTTCTGGATCGACGCGCCGCCGGTGGCGCAGGTCACGTTCCTGACCGACGCGGCCTTGCTCGACAGGTCGGGCAGCTTTTCGGTGCACAGCGCATCGCCGCCGAAGAACTTCACGTCGGACAGGCCGAGCTGGGCCATCTGGCGCAGCATCGGACCGGCCTGCGCATCGAGCCCGCCGAAGAACACCGCGTCGGGCTTTTTCGCCTTGATGCCGGTCAGGATGGCCATGAAGTCGGTGGCCTTGTCGGTGGTGAATTCCTCGGCCACCACCTCGATGCCTTTTTGCTTCGCCGTGGCCTTGAACACGTCGGCCAGGCCCTGGCCGTAGGCGGTGCGGTCGTCGATCACCGCGACCTTCTTGATTTTCAGCGTGTCGCCGGCAAAGATCGCCAGCGCCGCGCCCAGCGCGTTGTCGTTGGCGATCAGGCGGAAGGTGGTCTTGTAGCCGGGTTTCGTCAGGTCCGGATTCGTCGCCGACGCCGTGATGTTGGGCAGGCCGCAGCGACTGTAGACCGTCGCGGCGGGAATCGACGTGCCCGACTGCAGGTGGCCGACCACGCCGGCCACCCTGGCGTCGCACAGCTTCTGGGCCACGGCGGTGGCCTGGCGCGGGTCGCCGGCATCGTCCTCGGCCACCAGCTCGAACCGGATCTTCTTGCCGCCGATCACCAGGTTCTGGGTGTTCAGCTCGTCGATCGCCAGGTGCACGCCGTTTTCGGTGTCCTTGCCGATGTGCGCGATGCCGCCCGACGTCGGGCCGGCATGGGCGATGCGGACGGTCTGCACGTCCTGGGCCTGGGCCATCGGCGCGGCCAGGCACAGGGCGGCCGCGGCCAGGGCGGTACGGGAACGGGCGGTCAGCAGGGGCAGGGCGGGCATGTCAATCTTTCAGGCAAAGAAAAAAATTATAGGACGCCCGTTTGGGCTCCGCTACCCCCGGGCTGCGCCGGCGCAGGGCGGGTCCGGCGCCAGTTCGTGTCCAATCAGCGCATGCACCCAACCGAACCCCACGACGCCGTCGACCACCGCCTGACCGAACTGGAAATCAAGGCCAGCTTCAGCGAAGACCTGCTCGACCAGCTCAACCAGGTCGTCATCCGCCAGCAGCGGCAGATCGACGCGCTGCTGCGCGAAGTCGAGCGGCTGCGCCAGCAGATGCCCGAAGCGGGCAGCGGCGTGTCCAGCCGGGCCGGCGACGACCTGCCGCCGCATTACTGAGCGCCAGGCTGGCGTTTTCCCCCCTAAATTAATGATAAAAAAGACTGCTTACGCAATATCCACGGGCGTGAGCAGCTATCAATAAAATAGTAAATGGCTGCACTTGAAGGTCGGATGTAAAGAATGGAAACATCCCTGTACCATCCACTTGGATGGTTTTAAGATAACGCCATGCCACCAAGAACCGCCAACACCGTCGCCACCGCCAAGCCGGCCGACGAAAAAATCACCATCAACCTGGGCTATGTCGATCTGGGCCAGATCGATTTGCTGGTGCAGGAGGGCTTTTATGCCAACCGCACCGACCTGATCCGCACCGCCATCCGCAACCAGCTGGGCAACCATGCCGAGGTGGTCAGGCAGGTGGTGGCGCGCAAGACGCTGGTGCTGGGCATCCAGCATTTCTCCGCCGACGACCTGCGCGCCGTGCAGGCGTCGGGCGAAGCCTTGCAGATCCGTGTGCTGGGCCTGGCCACCATCGCG
>JAQGMN010000031.1 GCA_028292345.1 Polaromonas sp.
GGCGCTTCCTGCGGCTCCGAGATTTCTTCCAGCCTGGTTTTGTTGCCATTGGCGTAGCGCGGCAGCAGCAGCTTGTCGATGGCCACCAGCAGCAGCGGGCTGATGAGCATCGACAGCGCCACCGCGCCGATCAGCAGCGAGGCGGTTTCGGGGGCAAACACCCGGGCGCCGGCAGCGGCCTGGAACACCACGAAGGCAAATTCGCCGCCCTGCGCCAGCAGCAGCGCAAACACCGGCCGCTCCTGCCAGGGCAGCTTCATCGCCGCCGCCAGCGCATAGATGGCCAGCAGCTTCAGCCCCAGGAAGCCGGCCAGGATGGCGAGCATCTGGCCGGGGAATTTCCACAGCACGCCAAAGTCGATGCTCATGCCCACGGCAATGAAAAACAGGCCGAGCAGCAGCGCCTTGAACGGCTCGATGTCGGTTTCCAGTTCGCGCCGGTATTCGCTTTCGGCCAGCAGCACGCCGGCCAGAAAGGCGCCCAATGCCATTGACAGGCCGACGAGCTGCATCAAGGCGGCAATGCCGACCACCAGCAGCAGCGACGCGGCGGTGAAGATCTCGGGCGTGCCGCTGTTGGCGATCCAGCGCAGCACCGGCCTGAGCAGCAGCCTGCCGCCGAGGATGATGCCGCCGATGCTTGCTATGATTTTAAGAGCTTCAAGCGCACGGTTGGCATGCGTGAGCGCTTCATTTCCTTCACCAAGCGTGCCCAGCAGCGGCATCAGCGCCAGGATCGGAATGGCCGCCACGTCCTGAAACAGCAGGATCGAAAAGCCCGCTTGTCCGCTGGAGGTACGCATCAGGTTGCGCTCGTTGATCGACTGCAGCGCGATCGCGGTGGACGACAGCGCCAGCCCCAGGCCGGCCACCAGCGCGACCGGCCAGCCGATGCCAAATGCCATGGCGGTGCCGGTCAGCAGCGCGGCGCAGCTCAGCATCTGGGCGCTGCCCCAGCCAAAGATCGGCCGGCGCAGGTTCCACAGCCGCTGGGGTTCCAACTCCAGGCCGATCAGGAACAGCATCAGCACCACGCCGAACTCGGCGAAATGCAGGATGTCCTGGACATTGGTGACCAGCCCGAGCCCCCACGGCCCGATGGCGATGCCCGCCGCCAGGTAGCCGATGATCGAGCCCAGTCCGAGCTTTTTGGCCAGCGGCACGGCGACCACGGCGGCGGCCAGGTAGATGAAGCTGTTGATCAGCCAGTCGGGTGCGTGGTTCATTCAGGACTCGCGGGCGATGCCGTGCGGGCAAGCCGCCGGGGCTGGAGAAACGTGTCATGGGGTCGATGCATCCGGCAACGATAGCGGAAAAGCCGGCCGCTGCCCGCACCGGGCGGGATTTTGCAGGTTGTGTGGTTGCCCCAAGGCTGTCGCCCAACCGACACCCGGTCTGATTCCCATGCCGGCCATCACGCTACAGTGCCTGGATGAAAACCTTTCAAACCCTGTCCGACCTGGCGGCCTGCGTGGGCCAGGAAGTCGCCGTCAGCGACTGGGTCACGATCACGCAGCAGCAGGTCAACCTGTTTGCCGAGGCCACCGGCGACCACCAGTGGATTCATGTCGATCCTGAAAAAGCCGCCGCCGGGCCGTTTGGCGGCACGATCGCCCACGGTTATCTGACGCTGTCGCTGCTGCCGCGGTTTTTTGAATCGGCGATGGACATCATCGACTGCCGCATGGGCGTGAACTATGGCCTGAACAAGGTGCGTTTCATGGCGCCCGTTCCGGTGGGCAGCCGTTTGCGCGCCCGCATGAAGCTGCTGAGCGCCGAGTCCATCGAAGGCAGCGGCCTGCAGATGGCGTGGGACGTGACGGTGGAGCGCGAAGGCGCGGCCAAGCCGGTGTGCGTGGCCGAGGCGCTGGTGCGGCGCTATCCGTGAAACCCCAGGCCTGATTCAGCCGGTCAGGGCGGCGGCGCCGGCAAAGCCGTTTTGCCGCCAGGCCTCGAACACGGTGACGGCCACGGTGTTGGACAGGTTCAGGCTTCGCTGGCCGGGCAGCATCGGCACCCGCAGTCGCTGGCCCGGGCCGAACGACGCGCGCACTTCGGGCGCCAGTCCTTTGGTTTCGGAGCCGAAGACCAGCCAGTCGTCCGGCAGGAAATGCGCGCCATACATCGTGCCGGCGCCCTGCGTGGTCAGGGCGAACAGCCGTCCGGCGGGCGGCTGCTGGCTGGCCAGGAACGCCGGCCAGCTGGCATGGCGCAGCACCTGGGCGTACTCGTGGTAGTCCAGCCCGGCGCGCCGCATGTGCTTGTCGTCCATCGAAAAGCCCAGCGGCTCGACCAGGTGCAGCCGGCAGCCGGTGTTGGCCGCCAGGCGGATCACATTGCCGGTGTTGGGCGGAATCTCGGGCTCGACCAGGACGATATTGAACATGGCTGGATTGTCGCCGTTAGAAAACCTGCCAGAGTCAGACGCTGCACGAAAGCGCAGAGCCAGCCATTGCCATGCGCGATGGCGCTCTACGCCAGAAGGGGCCGCGGAACCGGCTTTGCCGGGCCGCAGGCGTAGCGGCCCCCTCGGGGCTGAAGGCTGCGGCTCCGAGCCCGCCTGCGCGGGCTTGGACAGCCTTCAGATGCGCCGCCTCCGGCGGCGTGGCGCCCTGCAAGGGCAGCGCCCCCGGGGGGCAGGGAGCCACACGCAGTGGGCGACTGTGGGGGCTCCCATAATCAGCAGGGGCCGCGGAACCGGCTTCGCCGGGCCGCAGGCGCAACGGCCCCCTCGGGGGGCAGCGAACCACACGAAGTGGGGAGCGTGGGGGCTCATTGGGTGCGCGCCACGACCACCGCGGTGATGTGCGCCGCGCCGGCATCGCGCAGCGCCTGCGCAGCCGCAAACAGCGAGGCGCCGCTGGTCATCACATCGTCGACCAGCACCACGCGCCGGCCGTCGAGTTCGCCGGCGCGCAGCGGATCGACCTGGAAAGCGCCCCTGACGTTGGCCAGCCGCGCTTGCCGCCCAAGCTGGCTTTGCGGCCGCGTGTGCCTCGGCCGCAGCAGCAGCCGCGTATCGGCTTGGCCCCGGGTGCGGGACTGGCGCGCCAGCGCGCTGGCCAGTTCCCACGCCTGATTGAAGCCGCGCCACTGCAGCCGCTCGGCCGACAGCGGCAGGGGAAGGAGCCAGTCCTGGGGATCAAGTTCGTCCAGTGCCTGCTGCGCGCCCGGCGTCTGCAGCAGCAGGCCGGCAAAAAAACCGGCCCAGCCGGGCTGCTCGCCAAACTTGTAGCGTGAAATCAGCCCCGACCAGGGATAGGCATAGGGCACGGCGGCCAGCGTGGCGTCCATCGGCGGGCGCTGGCGCAGGCAGGCGGCGCAAAGACGCGCAGCCGCTGGCGGCACCTCCATCGTCAGGAGCGCGGGCAGGGGCAGCGCGCACACCGCGCAGCAGGGCGGGCCGGACATGAACCGCGTCAGGCAGGGCCGGCACACCTGTTCCGATGGCCAGCTGTGGCAGACCGCGCACTGGCTGGCCAGGCCGGGCAAGCCCGGCATGAATCGGCGAAGGGCGGACAGGCGTTGGAACACCGTGTCAATATACTCGCCCGACCTTGTGCCACCATTGCCCCCATGACCACCACCTCGCGTCCGCCCACGCTCGATCCGAACGCCGTCCAACGCTGGCAGCGAACGGCCCCCCTGACTTCGCCCTGGCTGCATGAGGAAGTCGCCAGCCGCATGCGTGACCGGCTGGAATGGATCAAGCTCAAGCCGCAGGCCTGGGCGCATTGGGGCGCCTTGCGCGGCGGACTGCAGGCGCATGCCGAACTGGCGAAAATCTATCCGGATTCAGCATGCTATGTGGCTGAGGTGCAGGAGGAGCGTGCGCAAGCAGCTATTAAAAACATAGCGAAACCCTGGTGGAACCCGCGCCAGTGGCGCGCCGCGCCGGTGCAATTCGAGATGCCGCCGCCGGACAGCGTGGACATGCTGTGGGCCAACATGGCGCTGCACGAATCGGCCGATCCGCAGGCCCTGCTCGCCCAGTGGCACCGCGCCTTGAAGGTCGATGGCTTCCTGATGTTTTCATGCCTCGGGCCCGATACCGCCAGGGAGCTGCGTGCGCTCTATGCCCGCCTGGGCTGGCCGCCCGCAGGCCATGAGCTGACCGACATGCACGACTGGGGCGACATGCTGGTGCAGACCGGTTTTGCCGAGCCGGTGATGGACATGGAGCGCATCACGCTGACTTATGAAACGCCCGAGCGGCTGCTGCAGGAGCTGGGCGAACTCGGCCGCAATTTCCATCCGGCCCGCTTTCCCGGCTTGCGGGGCAGGGCGTGGAAGGCCCGGCTGGCGCATGAACTGGCGGCGCAGCTGACCGGCAGCGACGGCCGGCTGTCGCTGACGTTCGAGGTCATTTATGGGCATGCGCTGAAGGCCAGGCCAAAAATCAAGGTCAGCGCCCTCAGCGCGGTGTCGGTCGAGGACATGCGCAGGATGCTGCAGAGCGGTTCCGGCGCCCCCGGTTGAGCGCGCTGCACCGCAAGCGCGGCAACATCCTGATGCATTTGTGTTTGGGGGCTTTGCGGTTTCCCCTAGGCTGGATTGAACCAGTTTCTGTTCAAATCCGAAGGGTCGCGGCAAAGCGTGGGCCGGTTTTTTCCTCTGCAGGTTGGCCGGCTGCGCCCATTTTTTCTACGCTGCATGCTGTTTTCGCAAGGGTTGTCACATGTCGCACTCGTCCCCGGCTTTTCAATTTGCCACCCTGTCGGCCAACCATCTACCTTCCCAGGGCGCGGTCGTGCTGTGGCGCCTCCAGCGGCACAGCCTGATCTCGCCGGCGCGACTCGGATGGTTCTACCTGTCGCTTTGCCTGGCCTGTCTGGGCGTGGCGGCCTTTTTGTCGTCGCAGAATGCATCGGTCGTCATGACGTTTGCCTTGCTGGCCATCGGCACCGCGTTTGTTGTTTATTCGCGCCATGCAGGCGACACTGAAAAGATTGTTTTGCAGGATGGGCAACTGGTGGTTGAACTCGAAACCGCGGGCCGGACCGAGCGGGCCGCGTTCAACCGGCAGTGGGTCCGCATCGAGCCGAAGAACGAAGACGGTTCCCTGATCGAAGTGTCCGGCCAGGGCCGGTCGGTGCGGGTGGGCCGCCATGTGCGGCCCGAACTGCGCCCGCTGCTGGCCCGCGAAATACGCTTTGCCCTTCGAACCTGCTGACCTGCGGCCAAGAACCTGCGGCCAGGAGGTTCTTGCCTCATTTTCAAATTTGGAAATTTGACCTGCCGCAAACTTTATAATGACCGGTTAATTCAATCGGTAATTGAAGCAGAAAAAAGTGATCACGATGAACCTGAGCAACACCATGAGCAAATTGACACGGCTTGGCTTTCAGCATGCAGGCTCGGCAGGGGTCTTTGCAGCAGCCTG
>JAQGMN010000036.1 GCA_028292345.1 Polaromonas sp.
ATGGTCGAAGCCGGCGGCATCGAGGCCTGGAGCAAGGCCAGCGCCGAATCCATCATCGGCATTGACGCACCCGACTACCTCAAGAGCACCGACATCCTCGACGTGTGGTTCGACTCGGGCACCACGCACGACCATGTGCTGCGCCACAGCCATGCCGCGGAATCGGCCTGGCCGGCGGACCTGTACCTTGAAGGCCACGACCAGCACCGGGGCTGGTTCCACTCGTCGCTGCTCACCGCCTGCGCGATGTACGACCACGCGCCCTACAAGGGCCTGCTGACGCACGGCTTCACCGTGGACGGCAAGGGCCGCAAGATGAGCAAGAGCGAAGGCAACGTGGTCGCGCCGCAGGCCGTCAGCGGCAAGCTGGGCGCCGAGATCATCCGCCTGTGGTGCGCCTCGACCGATTATTCGGGCGACCTGGCGATCGACGATAAGATCCTGGCGCGCGTGGTCGATGCCTACCGCCGCATCCGCAACACGCTGCGCTTCCTGATGGCCAACGTCAGCGACTTCGACCCGGCGACGGACGCGGTGCCCTTTGGCGAGATGCTGGAGATCGACCGCTACGCGCTCAGCCGCGCCGCGCAGCTGCAGGCCGACATCCTGGCGCATTACGAAGTCTATGAATTCCACCCGGTGGTGTCCAAATTGCAAGTCTATTGCAGCGAAGACCTGGGCTCGTTCTACCTCGACGTGCTGAAGGACCGGCTCTACACCACCGGTCCGAAGTCGCTGGCCCGGCGCAGCGCGCAGACCGCGCTGCATGCCATCACCCATGCGATGCTGCGCTGGATGGCGCCCTTCCTGAGCTTCACGGCCGAGGAAGCCTGGAAGATTTTCGGCGCCTCGGAATCGATCTTCATCGAGACCTATGCCGAACTCCCAGCGCCCGATGAAGCGCTGCTGGCCAAATGGTCGCGCATCCGCGAGGTGCGCGATGCGGTCAACAAGGACATCGAAGCCTTGCGCGCCGACGGCAAGGTGGGCTCGTCCTTGCAGGCCAATGTGGCGCTCCGGGTCAGCGCCGACGACCATGCGCTGCTCGCCAGCCTCGGCGACGACCTGAAGTTCGTGTTCATCACGTCCGCTATTGAATTAATAGCTTCAAGTGCAATAGAGGCAAGCGTGAGTGCCAGTATTGATGCCAAATGTGAACGCTGCTGGCATTACCGCGATGACGTGGGCATTGACCCGGAGCATCCGACGGTCTGCGGCCGCTGCACGAGCAACCTGTTTGGCCTGGGCGAAGACAGGAAGTTCGCATAATGGCCACCCGTGCAGCCCCCAAGACCGGCAACGGGATGAAGACAAGCTTCAAGAAAACGTCCACCGCGACCGCCATGCTGCCGTGGCTGGGGCTGGCGCTGATCCTGCTGATCGCCGACCAGTTCACCAAGGTGCTGATCCTGGGCTACTACAAGCTGGGCGACGCGACCTACGTCACCAGCTTCTTCAACGTCGTGCGGGTGCACAACACCGGCGCGGCTTTTTCGTTCCTGGCTTCCGAATCGGGCTGGCAGCGCTGGTTTTTCACCGGCATCGGCGTGGCGGCGGCGGTGTTCATCGTCTGGATGCTCAAGTCGCATGCAGGGCAAAAGCTGTTCTCGTTCGCCATGGCCTGCATCCTGGGCGGCGCCATCGGCAATGT
Source organism: Polaromonas sp. (assembly GCA_028292345.1). GTDB lineage: Bacteria > Pseudomonadota > Gammaproteobacteria > Burkholderiales > Burkholderiaceae_C > Polaromonas. Next base: position 1,652 of record JAQGMN010000036.1, read on the forward strand.
GATCGACCGCACGCTGCACGGCTATGTGGTGGATTTCCTGGATTTTCACTACGGCAACTGGCATTTTCCGGCATTCAACATTGCCGACAGCGCCATCACCGTCGGCGCCGTCTGCCTGATCCTGGACGAGCTGGCCCGGGTGCGCCGGGCCAAATAGCGTTTTTTGCTCAGTGCGTCATCTTGCCGCGCATGGCGGCCGGATGACCGGGCAGCTGGAGCGACTTTCCGGTGTTCACCAGCCGGTCGCCATCGACCCGCAGGATCGTGATGTCCTGGTCGATGAAGTTGCCGACGTACAGGTAGCGGCCGTCCTGGCTGAAGACCGCGCCTTCGGGCAGCCCGCGCACCTCCACTTCATTGCCGCGCGTGACTTTCTTGCCGTCGATCTTCAGCGCCACCACCGAGGCATTGCGGTGGTAGAACGGCGCCGACGTGGCCGAGTTGCTGCCCTTGAGCAGCACGGCGACCGCCAGCTTGCCGGTCGGGCTGATCGCCAGCCCTTCCGGACCGTCGCCCACCACGACCTTGTCGATCACCCGGGGCGGCACGGCCTCGATATCGATCACGCTGACCGTGTCCACATGCCCGTCGGCCGCGCCCGAATTGCCGTTGTCGGCGCTCAAGGCCAGCTTTCCATCGGGCGTCACGTCCACGTTGTACGGCCACAGGCCGGCCGGAACGTCCTGCTTGTTGTAGCTGACCTTTTCCCCATTCACGTCCAGGAAGGCGATCTTGTGGCCCGGAAACTTGGCGGCCAGCGCCCGCCGGCCGTCCGGTGTGAAGCGCACATGGGCCACCGACTCGCCCATGGCCACGGTGTCGATCAGTTCGACCTTCTTGCCGCTGATGCGCAGCACGCTGACCGAGTTGTCGGCACGGTTGGCCACCAGGGCCAGGTTGCCGGCCTGGTTGATCGACAGGCCCGAGGGCTGCCGGCCCACCAGCACGGTGTCGATCAGCCGGGGCGGCGATGCCGTGAGGTCGATCACCCACAGGCGGTTGTCGGGCACCTGCTTAAGGGCGCCGTTTTCTTCCACGACATTGAGCGAGTTGGCCACGATGGCCAGGGTTTCGTCGGGCGTGATCGCCAGGTTCACCGGCGGCCCGGCGATGGTGTTCGGCAGGGGCAGATTGGCGATGATGCGGGGCGCCAGCGGGTCGGTGCCGATGTCGATGACCAACAGCGTGTCGCGTCCCGCCGCGCTCAGCACCACCTTGCCGTCCTTGTCCCAGGCCTGCTTCTCGTCGTTGGCGACCACCATCAGTTCGCGCTTGCCGGGCGGCGCGACGCTGGCACAGCCGGAAACGACAAGCGCGGCAATGGCCGCAATCAATGAAATGCGAAGGTTCATGGGAGGTCCCGTTGGGTCTGGAAGGTTGGTTGCGCGGAAAGCGCAGGACCATCGTAGCGAATAAGCCGACCCGCGGCCACTGGCCGGACCTTTCACCCCCTGAAAATTTGTCGCCTGCGTGTCCCTGTCTGAGGGCATGAAGGATGGCGGCCCAGGCAAGCCGTGCCGGCGAGGGTGGGGGGCTGGCAAGAAACCCGGTCGAACTGGCCAGCATCGCGTGCTTGACCAATTCCCACTGCCAATTTCGTGAACGCAATGTCTTGCACCCAAAGTGAAAAAGGCTTCGAAACCAAAGTTTCGAAGCCTTTATTGCCTAGCTCAGTACAAGACTGGGACAGCGGGTTTGCAACGGCATCGCTGCCGTTGACGGGGTTTGCAGGGCTTAGTAGCCGCCGCGACCGCCGCCGCCACCGCCGTAGCCGCCACCGCCGGAACGAT
>JAQGMN010000044.1 GCA_028292345.1 Polaromonas sp.
GCCGGCGGCGCGGCGGCGGATTTCCGGATGCGCCCCAAGAGCCATTCGCCGACCTCGGCCTTGTAGGCCGACGGAATCCGCTCCAGCGACGCGCCCAGCCGCAGCATGTCGCCCTGGCTGCCGCTGACCGGCCGGGCGCCTTCCAGGCCGTCGGCGCCCTCCTCGCTGATCTGCAGGTTGAAGGCAAAGTCATCGAGCAGGCGCAGTTGTGCGGCGGCGTCCAGCCCGCCGGCCACGCGTCGCCACAGCGTCCACCATTCGGCGCCCACCTGCCGGTCATTGGGATGCTGCACCCCCAGCGGCAGCAGGGTCCAGAGCTGCTGCACCCGCCAGGCGTCGAGCGGGTCGCCAAAGCCGGGGCGCAGTCCGTAGCCAGCCAGGTTGAGCCAGACGCGCTCATGCGCGGCGCTGCGGCGCCGGCCGCGTTCGCGCTGCCACAGGGCATCGAACAGCTGGCGCAGCACCGGCGTGGACCACTGCGCGCGGTCGCCGAGCAAACGTTCGAGTTGCGCGCGCAGCTGCGTGACCTCCTTCGGGCTGACCTGCTGCTTGTGCGTGCCGAAGATGCGGTCGATCAGGGCAATGGCCTGCGCCATGCGCGCTGCCAGCCGGCGGTCGTCGGGCGCATCCGGGCCGGCAGCCTCGGCTTGCGGCTGGCGCAGGTCGAACGCCAGCCGCCAGCGCTGGTGCGCATCCGACAGCGCCACGCAGTGCAGTTCCAGCGTGCCGACTTCGGTCAGCGCCACGGCCAGTTGCACGGCAATGTCCTGCCGTGCCGGCTGGCTGCTCGCGGCAGCGCCCGGGTCGGCCGGCAGCACCATCACGATGGGCGGCAGCCGCACCAGCGCGGCCTCGTCGAGCGTGACCAGTTCCCCGGCTTGCGCCAGCGCCTGGCCGGCGCCCTCGGCCACGGCGCTGAACAGCTGGAAGCGCACCGGCTGGCCGACGCGCAGGGCAAAGCTGCGGCCGGCCAGCAGGGCCTCGTGGCCGGGCTCGCTGCCGCGCGGCAGGATGCAGATGCCGCGCGCCTGGCCGGACGCTTTGGCCTCGTCGAGCCGCAGGAAGTAGCTGCGCGCCGAGCCGCCGCCGATGCGCGGGGCCAGGCCGCGCTGGGACAGCGCATGGGCCACCGCGCCGCGCGCCACGGCCACGTCGGGGTTGTCGTTGTCCAGCAGGCGCAGCGGCGCACCGCGCCAGCCGGCCAGCGTGTCGGCCAGCCGCCGGGCCAGCGCCCCGGCGCGGAACACGCCGCCGTTGAGCAGCAGCGCGTCGGGCAGGCCAGGCCCGTGCTGGCGCAAAAAGGCGGCGATGTGGCGCGTGATGGCCGCGTCGCGCGCATACGGCAGGCCGAAGGCGACGATGCCGCCGCGCGCCTGCACCGGCTGCGCGTCCAGCCCGACCTGCGGGAAAAAGCCGTCGACGATCAGGCGCTCGACCTCGTCGCGCTGGAGCATCACGGTGCGGCTGCCGCCGACCAGTTTGGCGCCGCCGCCCAGCAGCGTGACGGGCGCCTGTTCGGGTGCGCCGTTCGCCAGCAGCGTTTCCTTGGCGGCGCGGCAGCGGTCCATCAGTTGCGCCAGCCGGGGGGCCGACAGCGGCGCGCCCGGCGAGCCGCCCATGCGCGCTTCCACGGCATGCGCCAGCGCCAGGTCCATGTTGTCGCCGCCCAGCATCAGGTGGTTGCCCACGCCGACGCGCGTCAACCGGGGCGGGCCACCGGCCGCATCCGGTTCCACGTCGATCAGGCTGAGGTCGGTGGTGCCGCCGCCGACATCGCAGACCAGCACGCGCCGGGTCTGCGCCAGTTCCCCGGCCACCCGGCCCTGGTGGCGCAGCAGCCAGTCGTGGAACGCGGCCTGCGGTTCCTCCAGCAGGCGCAGGGCAGGCAGGCCGGCCTGCCGCGCGGCGTCCAGCGTCAGCGCGCGGGCGCCTTCGTCGAAGGACGCCGGCACGGTCAGCCGGAGTTCCTGGTGCTGCAGCGGGCTGTCCGGAAAGCGCGCATTCCAGGCCGAACGCACATGGGCCAGGAAGCTGGCGCTGGCCTCGACCGGCGAGATTTTCGGCACGCCGTCGGGCGCGCCCCAGGGGAGGATGGGCGCCAGCCGGTCCACCGCCGCATGCGACAGCCAGCTCTTGGCGCTGGCCACCAGCCGGCCCGGCACCTGCGCGCCCAGCCGGCGCGCCAGTTCGCCAATGACCCCGGGCGGCTGGCCGGCGTGGCCGCTGTCGGCCGGCCATGGCAGCTGCAGCGCCGAAGCCGCCAGTTCGCCTTCGGCGGGGTGAAAACGCATCGAGGGCAGCAGCGGCAAGGCGGCCACCTCGCCGGGCGCGACCAGTTGCTCGATGTCGAACACGCGGATGCCGTCCGGCCCCGCCGCCAGGGGCGCATAGGCGACCACGGTGTGGGTGGTGCCCAGGTCGATGCCGACGATGTAGTGGCTCATCGGGTGTGGCGCTTCAATTCAATATTCAGGTTGTTGGTCAATGCTCAGCGCCTTCCTTCCCCCGCACGGCTCCTTCCCCCGCTGGGGAAGGTTGGGATGGGGCCAGCGGAACTGGCTCGAATACCGCTATATATTTAGTAGCTGCCTGCGCCCGTCCTTGCTGGACTTCAGACATGCGCGACCACCGAAAGCCCCCATCCCGACCTTCTCCCGGAGGGGGAAGGAGAAAACGGGGAATTCAGCCTTCATGCCCGCCGCCGCGCACATCGAATTCCACCTTCCAGTGCTCGCCGCCCTGCGTGGCCACGGCGGTCAATTCCAGCGTGCCGGTGTCGGTGGCCACGGCGCGCAGCCGGACCTGCACGATCTCGCCGGCAGGCCGGCCTTCGGCGGGCAGCGTCGCCTGGATCTCGCCCAGCTCCTGCAATTCGTCGGGCTGCCAGAAGTCAAGCAGGACGCCCAGCGCGTCCTGGCGCCGCACCGACGAGCCGAAAAAGCGCAGGTGCATCGGCTCGCCGACGACCAGTCCGAATTCCTGCGTCTGCAGCTCGGCCTCGATGCCTTCCTCCATGCCGAACGGCGCGATGCACAGCGCCTGGATCGGCGGCTCGAAGCCCGGAATGGCCGGCATCGCCGACTCGACCGCGACGTAGTAGGCGCGCGCCGTGCCGCCGCGAATGCGCACGCCCTGGCCGCGCCGCACATAACCGTAATAGGCCGCGCCCCGCGCCACCGCCAGGTCCATGTCGGCGCCGGCCAGCGCGCGCGCAGGCAGCGCCTGCTCGGCGGCGAGCCAGCCGTTGAGCGTGGCCAGCGTGCGCTCGACCAGAATGCCGGACTTGAAGACGCCGCCGTTGAACAGCACCGCCGTCGGATGCAAAAAGCTGGCGTCGGCGTCCAGCTTGCCGGCAAAGCCCTCCAGCTCGGCCGTGGCGCCGGCCTGGCGGCCCAGCAGGGCGGCCAGGTGGCGCGTCACGCCGGCGTCCTGCGCATACGGCAGGCCGAGCTGCGTCAGGCCGCCGCGCGCGCGGTTCACCGGCCGGGCCGCCGCGTCCACCTCGGGGAAGAAGCCTTCGAGCAGGGAATTGCGCACCTCGCTTTGCGTCAGTTCGGTGCGCACCGAGCCGCCGATCAGCTTCGCGCCCCGGCTGGGAACGACGATGGGCTGCACGTCAAGGGTGGCATCGGCCAGCAGGCTTTCCTTGGCGCTGCGGCAGGCGTAGGTCAGCGCGCGCATCTGCCACGGGTCGAGCTGCTTGCCTTCGGCGGCCAGCTTGCGCGCCACGACATGCGCCAGCATCAGGTCCATGTTGTCGCCGCCGAGCAAAATGTGGTCGCCCACGGCGACGCGGTGCAGTTCCAGGTTGCCTTCGCGCTCCAGCACCGCGATCAGCGAAAAGTCGCTGGTGCCGCCGCCGACGTCGATCACCAGGATGATCTCGCCCGGTTTGACCTCCTTGCGCCACTGGCCGCTGCTGCCCTGAATCCAGTGGTAGAGCGCGGCCTGGGGTTCTTCCAGCAGGCTCAAGGACTGGTAGCCGGCGGCGCGGGCCGCTTCGGCGGTCAGCTCGCGCGCGGCCGGGTCGAACGACGCCGGAATCGTGATGGTCACGTCCTGCCGGTCGAACGGCGCCTCGGGATGTGCATGGTTCCAGGCATCACGCAGGTGCGCCAGGTAGCGGGTCGAGGCGTCGAGCGGCGAGACGCGCGCCACTTCGGGCGGCGCGTCGTTGGGCAGGATGGCCGCGCGCCGGTCCACGCCGGGATGGCAGAGCCAGCTCTTGGCGCTCGACACCAGGCGGATCGGCGTTTGCGCGCCACGCGCCCGCGCCATCTCGCCCACGGCAAAGCTTTGCTCGCCGGTCCACGGCAGCGCCAGGTCGTCGGCGGCCAGTTCGCTTTCGTGCGGCAGGTAGAGGAAGGACGGCAGCAGCGGCAGGTTCCCGACGCTGCCGGGGGCGGTCAGCTGCGGAATGTCGAGCACGCCGTAGACCGTTTTTTCGCCGTCGCTGGCGCCAATGTCCACCCAGGCCAGCGCGCAATGCGTGGTGCCCAGGTCGATGCCGATGGAAAACTGCGGCTCGTCCGCCGCGCCTTGCGCGTCGGCAGCCCTGGAGGTTTTGGCGGCGTTCACAGTTCCACCTCGGCCTGGGCCAGTACAGTGGCGTCATGACCGGCGGCCAGGCGCGGCAGCCGGGTCTCGGTGGCGCGCCAGCCCCGGTGGCTCAGGGCGCCCTGGAACGGCGCCTGGCCGACCACATTGCCGGTCAGGCGGATGGCCCGGGCGTCAAAGCCGCCCTGCAGCGTGATGCGGCTGCCCTCAGCTTCGGGCCGCACCGGCGCCAGCGTGAAATGCTCGCGCAGCACCTTGGCGCAGCCCTCGTGCACCAGCCGCGCCGGCCCGCCGATCTCGGCGTCGGTGTAGCCGCTCAGGTCTTCCTGCACGAAGTCGATCAGGCGCGCCTCGCGCTGCAGCAGGGCCAGCAGCTGCAGCGCCGCGTCGGGCGAGGCTTCCTTGAAGACGGCCGGAGCCGCTGGTGCGGCGGGTGCGGGCGGGGCGGCAGGCGCTGGCGCTGCCGGCGTTTCGGCGTGCTCGCGCAAGTCCTGGACCCGGGCGGCATAGCCGGGATTGCCGAGCGTGCTGAAAAAACTGCCGAAGGCGAGCGAAACGCGCTTGAAAAAGGAAGGGGTCGGGTCGGTCATCAAGGCTCCTGATGGCGTCGGCCGGGGGCCGAACATGAAATGAAGGGGTTTGGGGTTCTAAAAAAACGGGTGCCGGGCGGCCCTGCAGCCCGCAGGCGTGGACCGGAGAAAGGCTTCAGCGCCTGGGCCTGAAGGCGTCGCCGGGTCTGGACTCCAAGACGCTATTGTCCATAGAAAAACCGCAGCCGCTGGCAATGGCGGGTAGTTTTTAAGGGTAAAAAGTGCTCCTCGCGCATATACAGCATGCGCAAGCAGCTATTTAATTGATAGCAACCTCAACCCCCTCCACCAGCGCCGCTGGCCTGGAAGCAGCCCGCTGGCCTGGCGCCCTGGCGCCAGCATTCGGGGCCCGCACGAAAAAGCCGCAGGCCGTCTTGCGACGGCCTGCGGCCTGGACGGTCTTGGGCAGGCGAGGCCGCAGCCCCGGCTTCCCGGCTTCCCGGCTTTAGCCTTGCGCCGCGCTCAGCGCGGCATTGAAGGTGGCGCTCGGGCGCATCACGGCCTTGACCTTTTCCGTATCCAGCAGGTAGTAGCCGCCGATGTCGGCGGGCTTGCCCTGCACGTCCTTCAGCTCGGCAACGATGCGCTCCTCGTTCTCGGCCAGGGTCTTGGCGAGCGGGGCGAACTTAGCCTGCAGCGCGGCGTCCTCGGTCTGCTCGGCCAGCGCCTGGGCCCAGTACATCGCCAGGTAGAAATGGCTGCCCCGGTTGTCGAGTTCGCCGGTGCGGGTCTTGGGACCCTTGTTGTGGTCCAGCAGCTTGCCGGTGGCGGCGTCCAGCGTCTTGGCCAGCAGCTTGGCCTGGGCGTTGCCGGTCTTGATCCCCAGGTCTTCCAGCGACACGGCCAGCGCCAGGAACTCGCCCAGCGAATCCCAGCGCAGGTGGTTTTCTTCCACCAGCTGCTGCACATGCTTGGGCGCCGAGCCGCCCGCGCCGGTCTCGTACATGCCGCCGCCGGCCATCAGGGGCACGATGGACAGCATCTTGGCGCTGGTGCCCAGCTCCATGATCGGGAACAGGTCGGTCAGGTAGTCGCGCAGGATGTTGCCGGTGACGCTGATGGTGTCCAGGCCGCGGATCACGCGCTCCAGCGTGAAGCGCATCGCGCGCACCTGGCTCATGATCTGGATGTCCAGGCCTTCGGTAGCGTGCTCCTTCAGGCAGGCCTTGACCTTCTTGATCAGTTCGTTCTCGTGCGGGCGGTACGGGTCGAGCCAGAACACGGCCGGCATGCCCGAGTTGCGGGCGCGCGTGACGGCCAGCTTGACCCAGTC
>JAQGMN010000048.1 GCA_028292345.1 Polaromonas sp.
GGACTACATGCATGACAAATCCCGGCGCTCAAGGCCGTTCAGCCCGCCGCCCGAGCGGTTCAGGTGGGGCACCTTGGGCATGGTGCTTGTCTTTTTGGCGCTGCTGTTGTTTCTCTACAAGGCAGCGGACTGGAAACTCCATCACCGCCGGCAGTTTCGGATCCGTTGCCGGTGATGCGCCTGCACCTCTATAAAAAGCAACCGATGTCATCACCCCCGGTCAAATGGACACAGCCCCACACGCTCGCAAGCTTTCACCTGTACACCTTGCTGCCGTTTGGGAAGCTACACCGTGGCACGCCTGAGGTTCAGCAGCTTGCGGCATGGCAGGGCCGAACCGCCAGTTCGGTCGCGATGAAGCTGGGAAATTTTGCAAGCCTTGATCCGCAAATCATTGCCAGCGGCCGGGCCGGCTTGACCGGCGCATCCAACCAGGATCGCGCTCTGTGGGCGGCGCTTCAAAACAGCTGGGATGCGGTTGCCGAAGAGGCTGCGAATGCCTATTCAACGCTGGCGCTGAACCATGGCGTTGAGGCAGACAGCGCACTCATCGAAGCGACCGAAGACGCGCCGTTTGCAGGCGGGGAAGGGCGCATGCGCAGCGCCTGGGTGCAAGTTCGCATCAACCAGGCGCGGTTCAGGAAATCAGTGCTGACCAGCTATAACGCGACTTGCTGCATCAGTGGCTTGCAGCATGAAAAATTGGTGATTGCTAGCCATATCGTGCCCTGGCGCCTGGACAGCAAAAACCGCTTGAACCCGCAAAACGGCCTTTGCCTTTCCGCGCTGCACGACAAGGCCTACGACCAGGGCTTGATCACGGTGCTGCCTGATTTCACGGTTCGTGTGGCGCCGGCTTTCAAGGCGCAACAGCATGGCAGCTTCATGGCCGAGTCCCTGTTACGCTTCAACGGACAAGCCATCCGACTGCCAGAGCGATTTCGTCCTGAACCAGAGTTTTTGGCTATTCATGCGAGGACGTTCGGATTCATCGCGTAGTGGCTATTTGTCAAGCCACCGCCAGGCTTCGGCTCATGCCAATAGCGTCATCCCCGCATACCGCACCGCCGCATTGTCGAAACTCACCGTCCGCGAACAGCCTTGCGCCGCAGCCAGTTGCGCGATCAGGACGTCCGCAAAGCCCGCCTTCGCGCCGTCTCCGGCCTTCATGAACTGAACCGTCGCCGTCACCACGTCGCGGCGTTCCAGCTGAAACCGGGGCGTGTTCAGCAAGTCTTCCACCGTCGCCAACAGTTCGTCTGCGCTGGCGCTGTACAGCCGCCTGAGCACCCAGCACAATTCCACCAGCACCACAAGGCTGATGAAACCGGGTTCGGCGACGCTGAGTTCTTCCTCAATCAGCCGCGTTGCCCGTGCCGCCTGTTTCGGTTCATCCTGCGCCAGGTAGCGCACCAGCACATTGGTATCCAGGCCCGTCATGGTTTGGCCTGGCCTTCGGCCGCTTCGGTGGCAATGGCCCGGTCCATGGCGGCGAGGCTGACGGGACGGGCGACCCGGCCGGCAAACCGGCCCTTGAGCGAAGCCGCCTCGTCGCGAAGCGGCACGATCATGAAGCCGTCGGCCACTGGCACAAAATCGACCCGGGGTCCGGTGTGCAGTCCCAAGGCGACCCGCACGGCCTGTGGAATGGTGATCTGGCCTTTGCTGGTGAGGGTGGCAGCGGGCATGAAAAACTCCTTACTATTGGTAAGGAATTATAACTTCAGGGCTGCGCCAGCGTTATGACACCAAACGCCGCGCCCGCACCGCCGCCGCCAGCTTCTCCAGCACCGGCACGGTCTGCGCAAAGCTGATGCAGGCGTCCGTCACCGACACGCCATGCTGCAAGGGCTGGCCGGGAACAATGTCCTGCCGGCCTTCCTCCAGATGGCTTTCGATCATCAGGCCGATGATGCGCCGGTCGCCCGCCGCCACCTGGCCGGCCACATCAAAGGCCACGTCGATCTGCCGCCGGTGCTGCTTGCTGCTGTTGGCGTGCGACACGTCGATCATGACCTGCTCGCGCAGGCCGGCGGACCTGAGCTGCGCGCAGGTCGCGTCCACGTCGGCCCTGGCGTAATTGGTCTGCTTGCCGCCGCGCAAAATCACGTGGCAGTCGTCGTTGCCGCGGGTTTCAAAGATCGCCGCCTGGCCCATCTTGGTCATGCCCATGAAGGCGTGCGGCGCCTGCGCCGCCTGGATGGCGTCGCTTGCCACCTTCACGCCGCCGTCGGTGCCGTTCTTGAAGCCGACCGGGCAGCTCAGGCCGCTGGCAAGCTGGCGGTGGCTCTGGCTTTCGGTGGTGCGCGCGCCGATCGCGCCCCAGCTGACCAGGTCGCTGATGAACTGCGGGCTGAGCAGGTCGAGGAATTCGGTGCCCACCGGCAGGCCAAGGGCCAGCACGTCGAGCAGCAGCTGGCGCGCCATTTCCAGCCCTTCGTTGATGGCAAAGCTGCCGTCCAGGTGCGGGTCGTTGATGTAGCCCTTCCAGCCCACGGTGGTGCGCGGCTTTTCAAAATACACCCGCATCACGACCAGCAAGTCGTCCTGCAGCGCGTCGG
>JAQGMN010000078.1 GCA_028292345.1 Polaromonas sp.
CGTGCGCGAAGCCGGCGAGAAATTCCTCGGCAATAGCCGCCTGGCCGAACTGGGCGCCAGGCTAGAGGTGACGCGCGGGCTCTACCAGCTGGAATACAGCATCCAGAACCTGGCCACGGCCTGAGGCTGTCCATCAGCGCGGGGCTTATTGCGCGATGCCAGGGTCGATGGCCTGGGCAAACGCAATGTGGTTGCCGGCCGGATCGGTGATCATCAGGGTCTTGACTTTGGGGCTTTCGCTTTTCTCTCCGATGACGATGTCGCATTCCTGCAAGTGACGCTCCTGTTCGTCAAGGTCGGTGACCGCCAGCGTCACCGAGCCCAGGCCGGCGCGCTTGGGGCGCTGGTACACCTGCAGCCAGCCGCCGCCTTCGAACTTCCATTCGGCCACTTCGGCCATGGGCCGCGAATCGGCGGACCGGCCTAAAAGACGCTCGTACCACGGGAGCGCCGAGTCCAGGTCGGTGACGGCAAGACTGGCCAGTGCGTTGCGAATCGGCATGAAAACTCCTGAAAATTGTCAATGGCCCTTTATGCGCCAATGCGGGGGGTGAAACTGCGGGACAGGTTGCTGCCCGGCTGCGGTTGAAGAACGGCCGGTTTCCGTAAAAACCTTGAAATTCATAGCAAAAATGGCTGCAGCGCTTGTAAACCGTGCGCAGTCAGCTATTAAAAATGTAGCGCCCTGGGACATTCCCAATGCGGTGCGGTGCCAATTCGATCCCAACTCCAAAGCGTCCTGGATGGCCAGGAGGTCAGCCCGGCAGGTTGACAGGAAGCGTGTCCCCGGCATCCTTGGGCACCTCGTCGGCGCTGGCCGTGCTTTCCGCACTTGCCAGCCCGCCGGCAGCGCTGCCGCCGATTGCGCCGGCAACAGCCCCGATCGTGCCGCCCACCATCACACCGACCGGACCTGCAACCGCAGCGCCAACGGCCGCGCCGGTCGCCACACCGGCCACGATCCCGCCGCCCATCAGGGCCGACTTGGATTCCTGCTCGGCCTCCTCAGGGCTGAGGGCCACCTGCGCTGCGGGGTTCGGGTCCTGGGAGGGAACACCGTGGCCAGGAACTGCCTGCTCAGCCAGGTCCGGGTCGGCAGCTTCGCTGGCTGCAGATGGCGTGGTGAATGGGTTCATGTGCACTCCTGTGGAAAGTTGATGCGTAGACACGAGCGGGACGCCGGATCAAGCACCAATTTAATTCCCGCGCCGCGCCGTTCGCGTGGTCCAAGAGACTAGAACACCGTCAGACAAGCTCCAGTGGCACCGCCACCTTGGGCACATGCCACGCCGCTTTTCCAGCGTCCAGCGGAATCTGCTTTCGCGCGAACCGGTCAGGCAGCCGCAACGGCTGCTTTCGGCAACGGCGTGCCATCGACAACATTCGCCCGCTTCAGCTCCGCCAGCCACACATCAATCAGCGCCGGGTCGTTGGTGGTCCTGATCTGCTGGTACGCAGTTTGCGCTTCGGGAAAACGCCGCCGCAAAAAGTTCAGCCACTGCTTGAGCCGGCCGGCGCGCGAGCGGGCGTCCAGCCGGGTGCAGACGACCTGCCAGAACTCGGCCAGCAGCGGCACCAACTCCGGCCAGGCAACGCCGGCAGGCGATGCGGCACCGTCCACCGACGCCTTGATCGCCAGCCCGAGCCCGGGGTCGGTGACCATGCCGCGGCCCAGCATCAGCGATTCGCAGCCCGACGCTTCGCGGCAGCGGTGCGCATCGTTGACCGTCCAGATTTCGCCGTTGGCCACCACCGGAATGCGCACGGCGGCGCGAATGTCGGCGATGCGTTCCCAGTACGCGGGCGGGCGGTAGGCCTGCGCCTTGGTGCGGGCATGCACCACCAGCTCGTCGGCGCCGCCGCCGGCAATTGCCAGCGCGCATTCGACCGCCCGCGAATCGTCGTTGAAGCCCAGCCGCATCTTGGCCGACACCGGAATGTGGCCAGGCACGGCGCGGCGCACGGCGGCAACGATGTCGAAGATGATCTCGGGGGTTTCCAGCAACAAGGCGCCGCCGCCGTGGCGGTTCACCACCTTGGCCGGGCAGCCAAAGTTCAGGTCGATGCCCGCCGGCCCGAGCGCGGCCAGCCGGGCGGCGTTCTCGGCCAGGCAGACCGGGTCGGAGCCGAGCAGCTGGGCGCGCACCGGCACGCCGGCCAGGGTGCGGCTGCCGTTCAGCAGTTCGGGAACGATGCGGGTGAAGACGCGCTCGGGCAGCAGCTGGTCGGTGATGCGGATGAATTCGGACACGCAGCGGTCGATGCCGCCCACGCGGGTCAAAATGTCGCGCAGCACGAAGTCGAGCAGCCCCTCCATGGGCGCGAGCACGATGGTCACGGACCCGCCAGCGTGCGAATCAGCAGGCTCAGGCCGCAACCAGGCGCCACAGCGACGTCACTTCGGCGGCGCGCGCCTTGTGCAGCGGGTTGCTGGCATCCAGCGCCTTGGGATGCTCGGGCCTGGCGTCGATGCGCCCCGCTACCCTCAGGCCGCTGGCCTTGATGGCGTCGAGCAGTTCGGCGCGCGTGCGCAGGCCCAGCTGCTCGGCAAAATTGGACAGGATCAGCCAGCCTTCGCCGCCCGGCGCCAGATGCGCGGGCAGGCCCTTGAGGAAGCCCAGCAGCATGCGGCTGTCCTCGTCGTACACCGCGCCTTCGAGCGGCGAGCCGGGGCGGGCCGGCAGCCACGGCGGATTGCAGACGATGACCGACGCCAGCCCCTCGGGATACAGGTCGGCCTGCATCACCTTGACCGGATTGGGCAGGCGCAGGCGGTAGATGTTTTCACGCGCGCATTCGAGCGCGCGCGGGTCCATGTCGGTGGCGACGACCTGGTCCACTTCCGGGCGCAGCGCCAGCACGGCCGACAGCACGCCGGTGCCGGTGCCGATGTCGAAGGCGACAAACTTGGAGGGCGGGCTGGCGGGCAAGGGGGCGTTGGCCACCAGATCGACATACTCGCCGCGCACCGGCGAAAACACGCCGTAGTGCGGATGGATGCGGTTGTTGGGCGCCTTGCCCAGGGCGGGGATTTCCACCCCCTTCTTGCGCCACTCGTGCGCGCTGATCACGCCCATCAGTTCGCGCAGCGAGGCCATGCTGGGCCGGGCATCCTCGCCGGCCGGCCCCCAGGCCTCCGTGCAAGCCTGCTTTGCATCCGGCGCGCGGCGCAAATCAACCGAATAGTCGGCGCCGAACTCGATCAGCACCATGCCCAGCACGCGGGCGCGCTGCGACTGCGCCTGGCGGTGCAGGTGAAAATCCTGGCCGGCCGGCACGCCGGAGATGGCGTTGTCGGCCGCTTTCTTGACCGCGACACGGGCCAGCTTGGACGCCTTGGGCGGCTTGTCGATGCGCCGGGCCAGCGCCTGCACCATCTGCCGGGCGTTCTGGAAGTCGCCGCGCCACAGCAGGCCCGTGCCTTCGCAGGCCAGCCGGTAAGCGGTGTCAGCAGCCATGGTGTCGTCGGCCTCGACGATGCGCCGGGGCGGCGCCGCGCCGCGCTCGGAACGCCAGAGCGCCGAATGCGCCACACCGGCTTCTTTCCACTCGATAAGGGTTGAGGCCGGGGCGGCTGTTTCAGGAAGCGGGGTGGAAGTCACCGAAAAGAAGGTAGGCATGGGGCAAGGCAGTCACAAAAGAAAAGAGCCCGTGTTTTAACAGATGGACAGCGCTTTCCCACTAAAAAACCCTTCCGGCAGCATTTCTTAAGCAAAAAATGCCGCTTGCGCAAGCAGGATGTGCGCAAGCAGCTATTAATTACATAGCGCCTCGGCCAGTGCGAAACCCGGCAGATTCAAGCCCATCCGCCGCCCAGCGCCCGGATCAGCCCAACCGTCGAAATATATTGCGCCGTCCTCACCTGCAGCGCCTGCCGGCGGTTGGCCAGCTCGCTGCGCTGTGCGTCAAGCAGCTCCAGCTGGCTGACCAGCCCGTTGCGGTAGCGCGAGCCCGACAGCACCGTGGCCCGCGACGCCGACGCGACCGAGCGCGACTGCGCATCGGACTGCTCGGCCAGCAGCCGCAGCGCCAGCAACTGGTCCTCGACATCCCGGAAGGCCACCAGAATCTGCTGGCG
>JAQGMN010000108.1 GCA_028292345.1 Polaromonas sp.
TCGGGCCGGTGGTGTCCTGCGAGCCGACCGAGGTCATCTTCGGTTCGCAATAGGTGCCGGGGCGAACGCCCTTGCCTTCAGGCAGGCCGACCGCGCGTCCGACCATTTTTTGCGCCAGCGTGAAGCCTCGGCCGCTGTCTGCCGGGTCTTGCGGCAGGCGGAACAGCGTGGAGACCGGCAGGCCCAGCGCAAAGCGCGCCTTGGCGGTCAGGCCCCGGCCGACGATCAGCGGAATGCGGCCGCCGGCGCGCACTTCGTCAAACAGCACATCGCTCTTGAGCTTGAACTCGGCAATCACTTCGCCGTTTTTCAGCGCCTTGCCGTCGTAGGGACGCAGCTCGATCACGTCGCCCATGGCCATCTGGCTCACGTCGAGCTCGATCGGCAGCGCGCCCGAGTCTTCCATGGTGTTGTAGAAGATCGGGGCAATCTTGGAGCCCAGGCAGACGCCGCCAAAGCGCTTGTTCGGCACGAAGGGAATGTCTTCGCCTGTGAACCACAGCACCGAATTGGTGGCGGACTTGCGCGAGGAACCGGTGCCGACCACGTCGCCGACATAGGCCACCAGGTTGCCCCTGGCCTTGAGTTCCTCGATGAATTTGACCGGGCCGCGCTTGCCGTCTTCTTCCGGCGTGACGCCGGGGCGGGCGTTCTTGTGCATCGCCAGCGCATGCAGCGGAATGTCGGGGCGGCTCCAGGCGTCGGGCGCGGGCGACAGGTCGTCGGTGTTGATCTCGCCAGCCACCTTGAACACGGTGAGCATGATCGACTGTGGAACTTCGGGGCGGCTGGTGAACCATTCCGCATCGGCCCAGCTTTGCAGCACGGCCTTGGCATGCTTGTTGCCCTTTTCGGCCTTTTCCTGCACGTCGTGGAACTGGTCGAACATCAGGAGCGTGTTTTTCAGGCCGCTGGCCGCTTGCGTGGCCACGCTGGCCTCTGGGTCATCGAGCAATGCAATCATCGGGCTGATGTTGTAGCCGCCCAGCATGGTGCCCAGCAGTTGCGTGGCTTTTTCACGCGAGATCAGGGCGCACTTTTCGCTGCCGTGGGCCACGGCGGCCAGGTAGCTGGCCTTGACCTTGGCGGCGGCATCGACGCCGGCCGGCACGCGGTGGGTGATCAGGTCGAGCAGGAAGGCTTCTTCGCCTTCGGGCGGATTTTTCAGCAGTTCAATGACCTCGCCGGTCTGCTGGGCTGACAAGGGCAAAGGCGGAATGCCCAGAACGGCGCGTTCGGCAACATGGCTGCGGTAGGTTTGCAAAAATCCGGATGACATCGCTACTCCTCTGATTCAAGTTATGGGAAGGGTGGGCTGAAAAAAATGGGAACTTATTTCGCAATGACCGGAGGCAGCGCTTCCAGGATGCTGATGGGCGGATTGAGCTTGAGGTTCTCGGCCACTTCGAGTTGCGCCGGACTGGCGCATTCATCGGCCAGGCGGATGCCCAGCTTCTGGTTCATCAGCATGGACTTGTTCGCCAGTTGCAGCCAGACCGCGCCGGCCTTCTGGTCTTCCAGTCGAATGGCGCCGGTGGACGTTGCCACCGGGAACATGCGGTAGCTGAAGTTCTTGCCCTGCATGTCGAAATAGCCCGGGTTCTTGGCGTCGGCCGTGAGCGTGACCGAGGCGCCAAGCTCGCACGGCAACTTGCCGACCTGCACCCGCTCGGCAATCGCCAGCTCGGCCGGCGTCATGGCGGCTTCGGCGGCCTGGATACCGGCCGCCACATTGACGGCCGCGCTCTTGAGGTTGGTGCGGCTGGCGGAGACCGCCGGCTTTTCAGCCTTCTTTTTGGCCGCAGGCTTGTCGGCCTTGTCGGTTTTGGCCGCTGCGGTCTTGCCAGCGGCAGGCTTGGCAGCCGTTGCCTTGCCGGGCGCCGCCTTGTCGGACTTCTTGTCGGTCTCGGCCTGCGCCAGGGGAGCAGCGGCCAGCAGAAAGGCGGCAGCCAGCGCGGCTGCAAGGGTGGCGATGGGTTGGGTTTTCATGCGATTCCTCGTCAATGGATTGACGCTCGTCCTGGAGCGTCCATAAAGTAAGTGTGGGCCTCAGGCGGCAGTGTGCGGCCGGTCTGGTGGGCTCGTTCCAGCACCTGCCAGAAGTAGCGATAACTGGCGCGGTCGTGCAATTTATCGCCAAAACTGATCGGTGCCCAATCTGCACAAGCGCCAGCAGCTATTATTTTAGTAGCATCTTCAATCTCGGCCTCACTCGGTGCAAATGCCGCCAGGATAGAGCGTATCTGATTCGGGTGAATGCTCCACATGCGGGTATAGCCCAGTTCGCGCGAGGCGCGGCGCGCGGCGCGCGTCATGGCTGCGGCATCGTTGAACTCCGTCACCACGCAATGCGAGGGCACCTTGCCGTAGGCATGGCAGGCGGAGGCGATCTCGAGCTTGGCGCGGACGACCAGCGGATGGGTGAACTGACCCTCGCTGCCCATGCCATCGGCAGGAATGGCGCCCCCATGGCTGGACACGAAGTCCATCAGGCCAAAGCTGAGCGACTGCACCCGGGGATGCGCGGCGATTTCAAAGGCGTTGCGAACGGCCAGGGGCGACTCGATCAGCACGTGCAGCGGCAAATCATGGGCCGCGGCGGCCACGAGCGCCTGCTCGGCCCGGAGCACGTCGGCGAGGGACTCGACTTTGGGAATCATGATGTGCGACAACTGGCGCGCCAGCTTTCCGGCAATGACGGCCATGTCGGGCTCGAAGGCCGGGTGATCGACCGCATGGACGCGAACGGCAACGCGGGCCTGGTCGCCGGCCGATGCGGCGAGGGCCACGACCATGGCCGCATGGTCGGTTTCACCGCCGACCGGCGCGCCGTCCTCGCAGTCCAGCGTCACGTCGAACACGCAGGCGCCGAACTCCTCGATCATCTCCGCCTGCAACTGCAGGCTTTTGCGCATCCGCGCTTCCACGCCGCTGTAATGGTCGCAA
>JAQGMN010000119.1 GCA_028292345.1 Polaromonas sp.
CCGGGTTCACCACGTCGTTGGCGCCCAGGATGATGGCCACGTCGGCCTGGCCGAACTCGGCATTGATGTCCTCCATCTCGAACACCTGGTCGTAGGGCACCTCGGCCTCGGCCAGCAGCACGTTCATGTGCCCGGGCATGCGCCCGGCCACCGGATGGATCGCGTATTTGACGGTGATGCCCTTCTCGGTGAGCTTTTGCGCCAGCTCCTTGACCGAGTGCTGGGCTCTAGCGACAGCCAGCCCGTAGCCCGGCACGATGATGACGGTCTCGGCATTGCCCAGGATGAAGGCCGCATCGTCGGCCGAGCCGGACTTGACCGGGCGCTGCTCCTTGGCGCCCGTGGCGGCCGGGCCGCTTTCCCCGCCAAAGCCCCCCCCGATCACGTTGAAGAACGAGCGGTTCATCGCCTTGCACATGATGTACGACAGGATCGCGCCCGAGCTGCCCACCAGCGAGCCGGCAATGATCAGCATCGCGTTGTTCAGCGAAAAGCCGATGCCCGCGGCCGCCCAGCCCGAGTAGCTGTTGAGCATCGACACCACCACCGGCATGTCCGCGCCGCCGATCGGGATGATGATCAAGACGCCCATGACGAAGGACAGCGCCAGCATGGCAAAAAATGCCGTCCAGCTGCCCGTGAGCATGAAGACGATGCCCAGCGCGACCGTGGCCAGGCCGAGCACCAGGTTCAGCTTGTGCTGGCCGGCAAACGACACCGGCGCGCCCTGGAACAGGCGAAACTTGTACTTGCCCGAGAGCTTGCCGAACGCGATGACCGAGCCGCTGAAGGTGATGGCGCCAATGGCCGCGCCCAGGAACAATTCGAGCCGGTTGCCCGCAGGAATCGGCTCGCCCTTGGCCACGATGTTGAAGGCATGCGGCTCGGCGACTGCCGCGACGGCGATGAAAACGGCCGCCAGGCCGATCATGGAGTGCATGAAGGCGACCAGCTCGGGCATCTTGGTCATCTCCACGCGCCTGGCCATCAAGGTGCCGGCAGCGCCCCCGACGACAAGGGCGCCCAGCACATAGACCATGCCCTGGGCCTTGCCGCCCGAAATTTCGACAATCAAGGCGCCGGTGGTCAGGATGGCAATGGCCATGCCGACCATGCCGAACAGGTTGCCGCGCAGCGAGGTGGTCGGGTGCGACAGGCCCTTGAGCGCCTGGATGAAAAAGACCGAGGCCACCAGGTACAGCAGCGTGACGAGGTTCATGCTCATTTGGCGGCTCCTGCGTCAACAACCACCACGGCGACCTTCTTTTCCTTCTTGCGGAACATCTCGAGCATCCGGCGCGTGACCAGGAAGCCGCCAAAGACGTTCACGGCGGCCAGCGCCACGGCCAGCACGCCCATGGTGCGGCCCAGGGTGGTTTCGGTCAGCGCGGCGGCCAGCATCGCGCCGACGATGACGATGGCCGAGATCGCGTTGGTCACGGCCATCAAGGGCGTGTGCAGCGCGGGCGTGACGGTCCACACGACGTGGTAGCCGACGTAGATGGCGAGTACAAAAATGATCAGGTTGATGATGGTGGGAGACACGGCATCCATGGACTTTTCCTTCCGAATGGGTTTTTTTCTGAGGCTATAACAGGGTTTGGCGAACGGGACGCTGGTCCCGGTTGAGTCTTACTTGCGCTTGACCTCGCCGCCCTGGGTCATCAGGCAGGCCGCCACGATGTCGTCTTCCAGGTCCAACTTCAGCGCACCTTCCTTGGTGATGATGAGCTTGAGGAAATCCAGCAGGTTGCGCGCATACAGCGCGCTGGCGTCGGCCGCCACCAGCGCCGGGATGTTGGTGTGGCCGATCAGCGTCACGCCGTGCTTCACGACGGTGCGGTCCGGCTCGGTCAGCGGGCAGTTGCCGCCTTGCGCGGCGGCCAGGTCGACGATGACGCTGCCGGGCTTCATGGACTGAACCATTTCCTCGGTCACCAGCACGGGCGCGGCGCGCCCCGGAATCAGGGCGGTGGTGATCACCACGTCGGCCTGCGCCACGCGCTTGGCGACTTCCAGCTTTTGCCGCGCCATCCAGCTGGCGGGCATGGGCTTGGCATAGCCGCCCACGCCGACGGCAGCTTCGCGCTCCTCGTCGGTCTCGTAGGGCACGTCGATGAACTTGCCGCCCAGGGACTCGACCTGCTCCTTGACGCTGGGGCGCACGTCGCTCGCCTCGATCACCGCGCCCAGCCGTTTGGCCGTGGCAATGGCCTGCAGGCCGGCCACGCCCACGCCCAGGATCACCACGCGGGCGGCCTTGACCGTGCCCGCCGCCGTCATCAGCATGGGAAAGAAACGCTGGTAGGCGTTGGCCGCCATCATCACGGCCTTGTAGCCGGCGATGTTGGCCTGGGAAGACAGCACGTCCATGCTCTGCGCGCGGCTGGTGCGCGGGGCCGCCTCGAGCGAAAAGGACGTCAGCCGGGCGGCAGCCAGGCGCTGCAGCCCGGCGGGATCGAACGGGTTGAGCATGCCGACGATGACGCTGCCGGGCCGGGTGTGCGCCATTTCACTGTCCAGCGGGCAGCGCACCTTGAGCACGATGTCGCAGGCGTAGGCCCCGGCCGCATCGGTGATCTCGGCGCC
>JAQGMN010000125.1 GCA_028292345.1 Polaromonas sp.
GCGGCCTGACCCTGTCAGCCCATGCGGGCTGCTACAGCGTGTACAACCCTGCCGGCAAGCTGATCTTCCAGTCGAGCGAGGCGCCGGTGGACACCCGGTATGACTACCATCGCACCGTGCCCCAGCGATTTGGCCAGGGCGCGACGCTGGTCTACGTCAACGACGAGGAGCGCTGCCCGGGCATGGACACGCTGGTCAGCAGTGTGTCGGGCTCCAGTCCCGGTCGCGTCACAGGAACGGGTGGCAGAACCCCGGGCAGGCCAGGGCGGGCCGACAGGGGCTGAACCGGAGGCCCGGCAACCGCAAGGTATTGCCTCACAACCGGGACGCTAGTATCGTGGCGGGGCGCAACCCACCCACAGGAGTCCCCATGCCCGAGAACCCACCCCCCTTCAAACCGCTGGACCCCGGTCGCATCGACATCATTGACCGGGAGGAACTGGCGTACTGGAGCAAGGAATTCCACTGCACCGAGCCCGAACTCGCGGAAGCGGTGACCCGGGTCGGCGAACACGTCGCGGCGGTACGCGAGTACCTGGCGTCCCGCAAATAAGCCCACGGGACAACGGCGCTCCTCGCGCATGCCGGACGCGCTGCCGGGATGAACCAACAAAAAAAGCCGGCTGAAAATCCAGCCGGCCCGTGCATTTCACGTCAATTCCAAAGCAGCGATCGCTGCGCTGCTTCCGTTCAGACGCGGGGTTCGCCCTGGCCGTTCACCGTGATGGTCCGGCCCGGCTGCGACGTGGTCTGGATCGTGTGCTCCTGGCCCCGGAAGGTGTAGGTCACATCCCAGAACTCGGTCTTGGCCTGGCTTGGCACGCTCTCGCATTTCTGCACATCCTGGCCCGCCACCTGCGGGGCCGGGGTGCGGCCCACATTGGCGCCCACCGCCGCGCCCGCCACGGCGCCGCCGACCGTCGCAATCTGCTTGCCGGTTCCGCCGCCGACCTGATGGCCGAGCACGCCGCCAATCAGGGCCCCGGCCAGTGCGCCGCCGATGTTGTAGTTGGCGCCCGGCTGTGCCGCGACAGGCTCGCGCTCCATCCAGCAACGCTTTTCAGGCGCGGCCAGCACGGCGCGCACCGAGGTGACATCGACGTCGTAGAGGCGCTCCTCGGTGCGGCGGCGGTTGTCGTACACCGGCGCCGGCAGCGGCGCGTAACGCTCGTTGCCGATTCGCGCATTGGCGGCCACGCCGCGGATCGACGACACCCGGTCCTCCATGCCCATCGACACCAGCGACGCATAGCGGCCCGGCCGCAGCACCACGCAGCGGCCGCCGAACCGGACGTTTTCGCACACTTCCCACTGGTCGCCCAGCACCACGACCGACGAAGCCCGGTCGTTGAAGCCGTAGCGGGTGAAATCGTCGATCTGGCTCTGCGCGGTGAACGACTGACCCTGGAAGTTTTCATTCGCGTAAAAAATCACCTGGGCGTTGGACGGCACGGCAGCGGCCACCGGCGCGTAACGGCTTTCATCGATCCGTTCGTTGCGGTCCACCGCGCGGACAGAGGCCACGCGCTGCGTGAGTCCCAGCGCCGCCAGCGACGGGTACTGGCCCGGGCGCAGCACGGTGCAGTGGCCGCCAAAGCGCGGCCGCTCACAGACCTCCCACAGCTTGCCGGCAACGATGACCGAGGCCGCCCTGTCATTGAAGCCGGACTGCCTGAGGTTGTCGACGGGCCGGTCGGTGGTGAAGGTGGCGCCCTTGTAGTTGTCGTTCTGGTAGAACGTGGCCTGCGCCATGGCCTGGCCAGCCGCCGCCAGGGCTGCAATCGCCAGGGTTGTCTTGAAGAGGGATGTCATGTGGGTGTTTTCCTGTGGACAGGACCGGCACTGTCGCCGGTCTGAAGTGGTGAAGCGTTCTGCGCAAATGGCCGTATGTGTTTGTTCAGGCTGATTGGGCTCAGCCGAGCAGGCCCACGATGATGTCGACGATCAGGTTGTTTTGCTGCTGCACCAGGACGATGTCGCCGCCAATGCGCGCATACCGGTAGCCGTAAGGCGCGGGAGGCAAGTGCCGAAGCACCGGCGGTGCCACGGAGTAAACCGTCACCCCCCGGGGCACCGGCTGGCCGACAGACCAGTTCCTGGCCTGGCCCGGAGGCATGCAGCCGTTGTGTTTCCTGGCCAGGCCGGGCGGGCAATTTTTGCCGCCTCCGTAGTTCTGGCTGTAGTACTGCCTGGCATAGGTGCGCTGCGTGTCGTTGAAATAGGTGCCAGGCTGCACGTTCTCGCGCTGGCGCTTCGCCATCTTTTTACCGGCCTTGTCGGGCTTGGCGTGGTGCTCCTCGGAATATTTACCGTGGCCCTTGTCCTTGTGTTTGTCCTTGCCGTGCCCCTCGTCGCCGTGGTCCCTGGCAAAGCCGGACCCCGCCATGAAAAGAGAGGCAATGGCCAGCGCGACAAGGCGATGGGAGTGGGTGGAACGGGTCATGGCGGGGTCCAGGCAGTGGTAAACCTGTGTAACGGCTGCCAGTGCATGAAAGTTGACCCCGGCGAAGGTAAAGAGCAATATAAAGACCGGTCGATGAGGCGCAAACCGGCCCGGACGGGCTGGCGCGGGGATGATGAATGCTCCATTTCCAGGATGCTTCCATCGTCCTACAGGACAGCCGCACCCTGCGGCCTAACATGGTCTTTCCTTTCACGAAAAATCCCATGCCTACCGTCAAAATGCCCGCAAGCTCCTTGTATTTTGTGCGCGCCGCGAAGCGAATGGCATGGATCTGCCTTGCCGCAACGGCCTGCCTGAATGCGGCGGCGCAGGGCAATGGCAGCGGCGATCTCCCGGCGGTGACGATCTCGGCCAAGGCGAACCCCGACCCTGTCGAAAAATCCTATCGAAAAATGATCCGCGGAATGGACCTGTTCGAGCAGGAGCGCGGCCGGCTGTCGCCTAACGGTTCGCTGCGCTTCAAGCTGCTGCCGCGCCGGCCGGACACCGATTTGAGCCGCATCGAGATGGAAGTCATCGGCACCACGGTGGATTTTCCGGTGCCGATTGCGCCGGACCAGACATTCACGCTGGCGCGCCACCAGAAGGCGTATGACGAAAATGCCCAGGTCTCGCCCAACCGGCGGGCGCAAAGCATGACCTGGCGCACCGAGATCAAGACCCCCGGCCTGCCGCCCGGCACCCGGCGCCTCGGGGATCTGCGGCTGGAATGCCGGGTGGGCATGGAATCCGGCCTGATTTCCAACCGCAGCAACATCGTGGGCCGCATGGTCAAGGCCCTGCTGGGCACGCCGGCCTACTGCGACCGGCAGGTGCCGCTCTACCTGTTCTTTGCCGAGCGGCCGCTGTTCAGCGTGGCCCTGGTCGCCGGCCCGCGCCGCGAAATCCTGTCCATCGACATGCTCTACGCGGCCGCCAGCGACGACCCGAAGCTCCAGGACGAACTGCCGTATTGCGATTGCGAGGTGCTGGTGGACCGCACCTACGTTTTGCCGCTGGGCGACCGCAGCTGGCCCGACGACACGCGGGTCGAATTTGAGTACATGGAGGATGAATGAAGAGCGTCATTCCGCCGCCTGTTTACTTCAGGGGCTTGCTGGCCATCGCTGTGCTGGCATCATGCCTGTGGCTGGCCGGGTGCGCCGGCCCTTTCGGTTTGCCAGGCGCGGAAGGCGCCACATCTCCATTTCGCGACCCCGGCCTGTCGATGCAGGCCGCGAGCGAAGCCGTCGCCATCGGCCAATCCACCCAGCAGGAGGTGATGGCGGCGCTGGGCCCGGCCACCGTCGTCAGGTTCGACAGCGGATATGAAGTCTGGGTCTACCGCAGGAATCCGCTCAGGAGCGAGGCGTCGAATGCCGAATTCGTCATTCTGTTCGCGCCGTCCGGGATTGTGAAAAAAACGCGGATTCGGCCGGCTTACGGCAAACAGGGCTCTTGACCCGGATGGCTCACGGGCCAAACCGGATGCCGCCGGCCGGCAATGGGTTGACAGTCAGCCACAAGAGGCTCTGGCAAAAAGGTGCGTTTTTCGTTCAGCCTGCACCACGAATGTGCACAGCGGCGGGCACGAACGGTTCACCGACGGTTCCGCATCAAAAAATCATTCCTCACCGGTCACCTTTCTAGCGAGCCGTCAGGCGTAAAAAATCTTCTTTTTCATTGGAGAAGATCGACAAGGCCGAGGCCCTTCCCATCCACGGCAAGGGTTCACCCTAATGGAAATCAAATCGCGCCTGCCTAGACTGGCGCAACAATTGCATTGTAAAAATTACACAGAAGTAAAAATTTAACATTCATGGTCATGACCGAACCGCCTTCCCCCTCTGCCCATACTGGAGCCGAACAGACCGGGCCATGGAAGTCTGCGCCTTCATCCCCTGCATTCCCTGCCCAGCGGATCAACTCCGTGATCGACCTCTGGCTGGGAGAGCAAGTGCGCCACCGCAGAAAAGCGCTCGGACGGCCCCTGCAGCAGGTCGCGCAGGGTTGCGGCATTTCGGTCAGCCTGCTCAGCCAGATTGAACGCGGATTGCGCTCCATTTCGCTGCGAACGCTTGAAGCGCTGTCGAAGGAATTGCAGTTGCCGCTGGAAACGCTGATCCGAAACACCCAGCACGACCAGAACGAAGGCGCATCGGAGCGCGCCGTGGTGCGCGCCGGCAAGCACCAGCGCATCGACCTGGGCGACAAGGGCATCCACAAGGAAAAGCTGACGCCGCCGGGCTCGACCGGTGGCGTTGAGCTGTACCGGGCCGTGATCGAGCCGGGCGGCTCCACGGGCGATGCGCTGTTTTTCACCCACAAGGGCGAGCAGGTCGGCTATGTGGTCGAGGGCCAGCTTGAACTGTTCATCCAGAACCATCTTTACCGGCTGCAGGGCGGCGACAGCTTTTGCTATGACGGCGTGACACCGCGCCGGTGGCGCAACCCCGGCCCCGCGGTCACCACGGTGCTCTGGGCCATTTCCCGCGCGCCCAAGTCATCAACCCCTTCCACGGCCACCCCATGAAACGCCGCCAGGGCTGGCCCCCTTGCTACAGCGGCATGATTTTTCACCCGACAGACAAAAGGAAACGCACCATGAAACTCGCAACGCTTGCATCCGCCCTTCTCGTGACGTTCACGCTGTCCCTGGCGGACACCGCCTCGGCCCAGACCGTGCTGAAGGTCGGCTCCACGCCCACAGGCACGCCCTTCACCTTCCTGGACACCAAGACCAACACCATCGACGGCGTGATGGTCGACATCGTCAATGCGGTCGGCAAGGAAGCCGGCTTCGGTGTGCAGATCGAGCCCATGCAGTTTTCAGCCCTGATTTCGTCGCTCACATCCAAGCGCATCGACATGATCTCGGCCGCGATGTTCATCACCCCGACACGCCAGGAGGTGGTGGACTTCTCCCTGCCCATCTACAGCTACGGCGAGGGGGTGGTCGTGCCCAAGCAGGACACGGTCGCCTACCAGGCCATGGCCGACCTCAAGGGCAAACGGGTGGGGGTGCAGGTCGGCACCGCCTTTGTCGAGCCGCTGCAAAAGAGCGGCCTGTTTTCCGAGGTCAAGCTTTATGAAACCACCTCCGACCTGATGCGCGACGCCAACGCAGGCCGCATCGACGCGGGCGTGCTCGACTACCCGATTGCGGCTTTTGCCGTTGCCAAGGGCCAGTTTCCCAACCTGCGCATGGTCACGACCTTCAAGCCGACCATGGTCAACAGCATCGGCATGGCCACCCGCAAGGGCGACACCGAGCTGATGGGCAAGATCAATGCGGCGCTGACCAAGCTCAAGGCCAATGGCGCGATCGACGGCATCCTGAAAAAGTGGGGCCTGTGAGTCCCGGCTGAACCCTAAAGCGCTTCCTACCGAAAAAGACTAACTATGCTTCAGTTCCTGCACCATGCCCGGGAGTTCATGCCCATCTTGCTACAGGGCGCCTGGCTGACCATTTTGGTGACGCTCGGCTCGCTGCTGCTGTCGACCGTCCTGGGCCTGGTGTGGGCCATCATGCGGGTGTCCGGCATTCCCTTGCTGGCCAACCTGAGCGCTGCCATCATCAACCTGCTGCGCGGCATTCCGATCATCGTGATCCTGTTTTTCCTGTACTTCGTGATGCCCGACGTGGGCATCTCGCTGTCGGCGCTGCAGGCCGGCATCCTGGGGCTGGGCATCGCCTACTCGGCCTACCAGGCCGAGAACTTCCGCGCAGGCATCGAAGCGGTGGATCCCGGCCAGCTGGAAGCGGCCCGGGCCATGGGCATGGGCTGGGGGCTGATGATGCGGCGGGTGGTGCTGCCGCAGGCCGTCAGGATCGTGCTTCCGCCCTACGGCAACATCATGATCATGATGCTCAAGGACTCGTCGCAGGCCTCGACGATCACCGTCGCCGAGCTGGCGCTGCAGGGCAAGCTGATTGCCACCTCCACCTTCCAGAACGCGACCGTGTTCACGCTGGTCGCGCTGATTTACCTGGTCATGTGCGTGCCGCTGATCCTCCTGGTGCGCCATCTTGAAAAGAAGAACAGGAAATGATTGAAATACGCGAGCTGCAAAAATTCTATGGAACGCACCAGGTGCTCAAGGGCATCAACGCCAGCGTGTCCAAGGGCGAGGTGGTGTGCATCATCGGGCCTTCGGGCTCGGGCAAGTCCACCATCCTGCGCTGCATCAACGGGCTGGAAAGCTACAGCGGCGGCAGCGTCGAGATTCAGGGCCAGCGGGTGGACAACCAGTCGGCGTCCATCAAGGCCATCCGCACCGAGGTGGCGATGGTGTTCCAGCGCTTCAACCTGTTCCCGCACCGCACGGTGCTCGAAAACGTGACCGAGGGGCCGATCTACGTCAAGGGTGAGCCGCGCGAAACCGCCATGGCGCGGGCGCGCGAACTGCTCGCCAGCGTGGGGCTGGCGGAAAAGGAAAGCGCCCATCCGCCGCAGCTGTCGGGCGGCCAGCAACAGCGTGTGGCCATTGCGCGTGCGCTCGCCATGCAGCCCGAAGCGATTTTGTTCGACGAGCCCACGTCGGCGCTGGACCCTGAACTGGTGGGCGAAGTCCTTGGCGTGATGCGCAAGCTGGCCGAAGCCGGCATGACGATGGTGGTGGTCACGCACGAGATGCAGTTCGCCCGCGAGGTGGCCGACCGGGTGATCTTCATCGACGGCGGGGTCATCGTCGAGCAGGGACCGTCCAAAGAGGTTCTGAACAATCCCCAAAACCCGCGGACGCAGGACTTCCTGCGGCGTGTTCTCCACCCCATGTAAAGCGCCAAAAATGTCCCAGGAATTCTTTCCCCTGAGCCCGTCCCTGTGGGCCGCCACCGCGGCGCCCGCGCCTGACACCACACCACTGCAAAGCGATGTCAAAGCCGACGTGGTCGTCATCGGCGCGGGCTACTGCGGCCTGAGCACGGCGCTGCACCTGGCCGAGCGCGGCGTGCGGGTCGTGGTGCTGGAAGCACGCGAAATCGGCTTCGGCGGCTCCGGCCGCAATGGCGGACAGGTCATTCCGGGCATGAAATTCGACCCGAGCGAACTGATGGCGATGTTCGGACCAGACAAAGGGCAGCGCCTGGTCGATTTTGCGGCCGGCACGGTCGATGCGGTGTTCAACCTCATCGACAAGCACCAGATGGACGTGCCGCAGGTGCGCCGTGGCTGGATCCAGGGTTCGCACACGCCGGCCGCGCTCAAGATGGCCGAGCGGCGCGTGCGCGACTGGCGCGCGCAGGGCGTCGTGGGCGCAAAGCTGCTGGACCGGGCCGAAACCGCCCGGCTACTGGGCACCGACAAATACCTGGGCGGCTGGATGGACCCGCGCGGCGGCGGCGTGCAGCCGCTGAGCTATGTGCGCGGCCTGGCGCGCGCGGCCATCGCCGCCGGCGTGGTCATTCACACCGGCAGCCCGGCGACGCAACTGCTGCAAGACAAAAACCAGTGGAAGGTGGTGACCGCAGGCGGCGCCTCCGTCAGCGCCGAGCGCGTGGTGCTGTGCACCAACGGCTACACCGACGGGCTGTGGCCGCAGCTCGGCAAATCGATCATCAACGCCAACTCCTTCCAGGTCGCCACCGAGCCGCTGCCCGACGCGGTGCGAAAAAGCATCCTGCCCGAAGGCCATGTGTCGTCGGACGCCCGCAACCTGCTGCTGTATTACCGCATCGACCACAGCGGCCGCCTGCTGATGGGCGGCCGGGGAACCTTCAACGAGCCCGATCCGGCCCTGCCCGGCGACTGGTCGCATCTGGAGAATGTGATCGGCAAGCTGTTCCCGCAGGCGGCGGGCATCCCGATCGCCTACCGCTGGTGCGGGCATGTCGCCATCACCCGCGACTACCTGCCGCACCTGCACGAACCGGCGCCGGGCCTGCTGATCGACATCGGCTGCCAGGGGCGCGGCGTGGGCTTGCAAACGCGCATGGGCCAGGCGCTGGCCGAGTACATCGCCAGCGGCGACAAGCAGGCGCTGCCGGTCGCCCCGTCAAGGATCAAGCCCTTCCCGCTCTACGGGCTGAGGCGCCTGTATGTCTCGGCGGTGATCGGCTGGTACCGGATGACCGACGGCGGCGTCTGAGCCGTCCCGGCCGGCCGGTGGCAGGAATCAAGCGCCGCCCGGTGCCCTCTACGCCTCGAACAAGGTGTCGCCATTGCTGCGCGGCGGCGCCACGCCCAGGTGCCGGTAGGCCGCCAGCGTGGCAATGCGCCCGCGCGGCGTGCGCTGGATGAAACCCTGCTGGATCAGGTAGGGCTCGATCATGTCCTCGATGGTGCCGGGTTCCTCGCCAATGCTCGCGGCAATGTTGTCCAGCCCGACCGGGCCGCCGTCGAACCGGTGGATCAGCGCCTCCAGGAACTTGCGGTCCATCAAATCGAACCCCAGCGGATCGACGTCCAGCATGGCGAGCGCGCGGTTGGCAATGTCCAGCGTGATGGTGCCGCTGCCCTTGACATCGGCATAGTCGCGCACCCGGCGCAGCAGCCGGTTGGCAATGCGCGGCGTGCCGCGCGAGCGCCGGGCGATCTCGAAGCCGCCCTCCTCGTTCATGGGCGCATTCAGCAGGCCGGCGCTGCGCCTGACGATGCGCGCCAGTTCCTCGGGGGTGTAGAACTCCAGCCGGGCGACGATGCCGAAGCGGTCGCGCAGGGGGTTGGTCAGCATGCCGGCGCGCGTCGTGGCGCCGACCAGCGTGAAGGGCTGCAGGTCGAGCTTGATCGAGCGCGCCGCCGGGCCTTCGCCGATCATGATGTCGATCTGGTA